>JBATYG010000313.1:0-3504 GCA_049673945.1 Occallatibacter sp. | reverse complement strand
GAGCGAGCCTGGCTGAGTGAGCGCGTGTTCGCCGGTGCCGTCGGCGTTGGCGATATATAGAGGGCTCTCAGTGGGCGCGATGCGTAGGAATGCAATGTGGTCAGCCGCTCGACAAGCAGCGACTCCGCAGACGAGCGCAACCGCACAAAGCAATCCGCGAAAACGGGACATTGTGTGCTCCAAACGTCGATTCAGGTTGGGGAGGGGCGGCTATCAATTTACCACTATCTCCTTGCGAGAGCAGCCGAGCCCGGAGCGAGGGTGAGGAAAACAGAATCAGGCATTCTGTGGGCCTACCGGACTTTGGCGAATTCGGAGCGGCGGGTGTGGTCGGGACGCTTGATTCGCATTGTGCGATCGTCGTGAATCATAAAAGGGGGATGTAGACAGTCTCCATCCATAGAGGTAGGATGCCTACATCCTAATGGCCGAGCCAGCGAAGTACCAGAACCGTATCGAACTGCTGCAGGGGACGCTGGACATGCTTGTCCTGCAGGCGCTGCAGGTCGAACCCATGCATGGGTACGCTATCGCGCAAAGAATCCGCAGCCGGTCTGGAGAGGTGCTAACCGTCGAAACAGGCTCTCTCTATCCGGCCCTGCATCGACTCGAACGGCAGAAGTGGGTCAAATCGGAATGGAAGCTGACTGAGAGCAAGCAGCGCGCAAAGTATTACCAGCTCACGGCGCTCGGAAGAAAGCAGCTCTCGTCTGACCACCAACGTTGGCTGCAACTCGTGCGGGCTATTGGCGCCGTGATGGAGCCGGAGGTTCAGCCGTGATTCGCTGGCCGTGGGAAGGAGCCAAGGAAAGCCTGTCCGAAGAGCTTGAGACGCATCTGCAAATGGCGATCGCCGAGCGTGTTGCGCGCGGAGAAGAGCCGGCTCAGGCCCGCGCGGCCGCACTCCGCGAATTTGGCAATCTGCCGCTCATCGAGGATGTCACGCGCGCGCGATGGGGATGGCTGTGGCTGGAAAATCTGCTAAACGATACCCGATACGCGCTGCGCCAGCTTCGCCGCGCTCCCGCGTTTACCGTAACCGCGCTGCTCACGCTGGCCTTCGGCATCGGCGCCAACCTCGGCGTCTTTCAGCTTCTCTATGCCGTCATCCTCGCCGAGTTGCCAGTTCCTCATCCGGAGGAGGTTGTCAGAATCCACGCTGCTCGCAGTCCCTTCGATCAAAGCTGGACAATTTCATATCCTGCCTACCAGCGTCTGCGCGCAGCCACTCCTGACGTTCCCCTCATGACGACCGCTTATGCACAGGATGCGACGCTTGAGCTCCCGGACCGCGCGTCAATTGACGCTTCCCTAGCGCCTGTGTCCGACAACTACTTCAGCGGGCTTGGCGTTACTCCGGCAGCGGGGCGGTTATTCGTGCAGGGCGATGAACGCGTGGGGCAAGGAGAGTGGCCTATTGTGCTTCGCTACGATTTTGCGCGCAACACGTTCGGCTCTGCGCAGCAGGCGGTGGGCCAGCACCTTCTTCTCAATGGCCGCGCATTCGTTGTGATCGGCGTTGCAGATCGGAAATTTCTCGGCGATATAACGGGACGCGCTCCCGACGTCTGGTTGCCTCTTGTTCTGCAAAGTACCGGCGCATTCGCTTTTTCGTGGGATTCGCTTGGGCCGGGTCATGATGTGTCCCTCGATAAGCCCTGGTATAACCAGCCGACGATCTTCTGGCTCACGCTCATGGCGCGCATCGCGCCAGAACGCCGTGCCGCGGTGCTTGCACATTGGGATCAGGCTTTTCGCGACGACCGTGAGGTGATGACGGAAGCGACTGCTGATCCGGCTGTGAAGGCTGAACTTCTGCAGGTGAAGACAAGCGCCGCGCCGCTGAGCGAGAACGGCATGAGGAGAAGATTTTCGGTTCCCCTGATCCTCCTCATGGCGCTTTCAACGTCGATTTTTCTGGTGGGCTGCTTGAATCTTGCGAACCTTCAGCTCGCGCGGCTTCATGCACGTGCGCATGAATTCAGTGTGCGCATGGCGCTTGGAGCAAGCAGCGGCAGGCTGATTTGTCAGATTGTCCTTGAAGACGCGCTGCTCGTTGCGGGCGGCTCTGCCTGCGCGTTTGTACTGGGCCGCGCTGCAAGCGGCATTCTCGTTCGCTGGGCCTCCAATCGCAATTCTCTTTTCACATTTGACTTGCATTCGAACCTGCCTGTTGCAGTTCTCGGCGCAGACCTTATGGTGCTGTCGCTGCTATGCTTCAGCATTTTTCCGGCGGTCATCTTCATCCGTGCTGGCGTTGCACAGACGGCAGGATCGCGGGCGAGAGTTGCAGGCATTTCTCAGACCCTGCGCCAGCGCCTCCGCTCCAATGTGCTGCTTGGCGCGCAGGTCGGTCTTTCACTTCTGCTTGCCACCATGTCGGGATGTTTCGCCACGACTCTGGTGCACTGGGAAACGGTGGATGTGGGCATGGACCGTGAGCATGTGCTGATTGTGCGGCTGGAACTGCATCAGGCGAGATACACCGATCATGCCGAAACGCTGCCAGAGCTTTATAGGCGGATACAGGAGCGCCTGCAGGCACTTCCCGGAGTGCGCAGCGCAGCCGTAGAAATGTGCGGCGGCATCCACTGCGGCTGGATCACGGCGCTCTACGTGCATGGGCGCAACGACCTTACAGACGCACAGGTGCATGGGCAGGAAGATCATGTAGGTCTCGGCTTCTTTTCCACGCTTGGAATCCCAATTCTGCGCGGGCGCGATTTCTCCTCGATCGACACGGTGAAGACGCAGCCTGTGGCGGTCATCAGCCATGCGTACGCGCGGCAATTATTTGGAGATGCAGACCCTATCGGGCAATGGGTTGGTTACAATCCAGCACCGGATGATCACAAGTTTCTGATCGTGGGTGAAGTAGCCGATGCGCGCGTGAATGGCGCGCAGCGCGAGTCTCCCCCGGTGGTCTACATGAACATCGACCAGCATCCTGCGCCGGTAAACAGCATCCGAATACGGGCCGTGGGTGATCCGCGCGAGTTATCGGATAGTGTGCGTCATGCGCTGTATGAAGTTGATCCCGCTCTGCCTGTCAGCGACATTGTGCCTTTAGCTACGGAACTGAATGGTGACCTGGGCACAGAAAAGCTTCTTGCGCGGCTTGCGGGAATTTATGCAAGTCTGACGCTGCTGCTGGTTGCGATTGGCTTTTACGGGGTCATGTCATCGCGTACAACGCGGCGCAGGAGCGAATTCGGTATTCGGCTTGCGCTTGGCGCCACCCGTCGCCACATCCAGATGCTTGTCATCGGTCAGACCGCGGGTATCCTCCTCGCAGGCGTTCTGGCGGGCGCAGTTCTATCGATTCTCGCGGTGCGCGCAGCAAGTCATTTACTGTACGGGTCTGTTAGCGCGAATTTGCTTGCGATCATCGCGGCGAGCTTTGTGCTCGCATTGGCCGGTTCTATTGCCACACTCATTCCCGCTCGCCGCGCGGCGTTTTCCGACCCTCTAGAATCGCTCCGCAATGAATGACACTGCTATCCC
>JBATYG010000312.1:0-2575 GCA_049673945.1 Occallatibacter sp. | reverse complement strand
GATGAGTGTCCCTGGCATGGCGCAGACAATGTCGATGCAGACGACATTTATCTCGAAGCATCTCAGTTCCGACTGCGGAGATGTGAAGCCGGGCCACGGCAAAGTTATTAGTCATCAGTAAACGCCGGGCAACAGGCCCGGAAGATCGCTCGCTTTTCGAAAGGCTCGACGATGTTGCGCAAGATTGCATTGGCCGTTTTGCTCCTGACCTGCTTCGGCGCCTGCTCCAGCGCTTTGGCGTTCGCGGCCGACTTCAACGGAAAATGGACCGCCGAATTCGACACGCAGATCGGCGTGCAGAAGTATACCTACGAGTTTCACGTGGATGGCGCATCGTTGACAGGCAAGGCCGTCAATGAACATGGTGAGACCGAGATCACCGAAGGCAAAGTAGACGGAGACACTATCTCCTTCGTCGAAATGCTCGATTTCCAGGGAACGAAGCTTCGCATCGTCTACACGGGCAAAATCGACGGCGACCAGATCAAATTCACACGCAATGTAGCTGACTTTGCCACCGAGGAACTAACGGCCAAACGGGCGAAGTGAGGCGCTGCGCCCTCAGCGTGTTTCCCCGGTGCGCAGCGTTGCTTGAATCTGCCGGCTGTAGCGGCCTGTCAGCGCGTTCCAGCGGACCATCATCAGCTCTTTGAGCATCTGCAGTCCGTCGCGGAGATACCGCATGCGGGTACGCTCGTCGTGGGCCCAGCTTACAGGCACCTCGACAACGCGAAAGCCGCGCTTGAGGGCGATAAAGAGAATCTCCGGATCGAAACCCCAGCGCTCGATGGTCTGCAACTGGAAGACGGTCTGCGCAGCCGTGCGGGTGAAAGCCTTGAATCCGCATTGTGTATCGGCGAACGGCAGGCGCATCACCATACGGCAGACAGCATTGAAGCACCGGCCAAAGAACTGCCGGTAGAAGGGCTGGCGATGTGTCTGGCGGCCGCTCTCAAGCCAGCGGGAACCGATCGCAATATCGGCGCCGGCGGCGAGGGCGGCAAAGAGCCTCTCGGCCTCATTGATGGGCGCGGACAGATCTGAATCAGTGAACATCACGATGTCGCCGGCTGCCTGCAGCACCCCGTTGCGCACGCTGAATCCCTTGCCGCGGTTGCCGGGGTTCTGGAGCAGGCGCACCTCGGGCGCGCTGCATGCGATCTCATGGACAACGCGCACCGTGTCGTCGGTTGAGCCGTCGTTGACAACGATGATCTCGGCGTCCCACCCGTTGGTGCGGACGCAGGAAAGGACGGCCTCAAGCGTAGCCGGAATGCGCGCGCTCTCGTTGTACGCGGGAATGACGATGCTGTATCGCGGATACTGGCCCATCCGTTGCCCCCTGGCCCCTCCACCCGTTTTCAGGGCGGACTCCTCAAAAATGATAACGCGGGCCTCGACTGCCGCTTCCGCCGGCCTGGGCCGAATCGCCCCACCCTCCGCCATCTTCTTGATGTAAAAGGCGCAATTCTCTTCCCCGGCCTTGATTTTTGGCCCCGCTGCGCCGACAATCCGGTTATGCTGTGTGCGGAGGTTTAAGGTCATGACAAAGGCAGATCTGGTAGAGAAGGTCACTCGCCTGGGTGATCTCACTCGCCGCGACGGCGAAGTCATCGTTGAGACGGTCTTCGATTCGGTGATTTCGGCGCTGCAAAGCGGAGACAAGATCGAGATTCGCGGCTTCGGCTCGTTCCGGATCCGCCAGCGCAATCCCCGCATCGGCCGCAATCCCAAGACCGGTGAACGCGTCGAGGTGCCCGCGAAGCGCGTGCCCTATTTCAAACCTTCAAAGGAATTGCGCGACCTGGTCAATCCCGCTGAAGCTGCCAGCGCAGCCTCGTAAACCAAACAGTCCCGTTTCAGAGCGCTTTCTCCACCCGGTGCTCGTTTCTCAATCCATATCAGACAGAGCAATCTCAGCTCGGCCGGATGCCGATCACGCTCATCATGCGTCCGGCGTGGCCCTGCGAGGCTCTGTGCGAGTAGAAGAGGCTCGGCTGGCAACTGGTGCAGCCGCCAACGATTTGGATCGCCTTCGCCTTGAGGCCGGCATCGAGCAGTTGCCGGCGATTGGCTTCGATGAGGTTGAGGTGCAGACTGGGGCCGATCGGCGAGTGGCCCGGCGCGCGCTGGGTGAGAAAGAGCATGGGATATCTGGTGCGGACGGGATCGGAATCGAAGACCTCGATAAAGAGATCGCGCGCGTAGACAAACTGCGATTCGAAGGCTGAAAACACTTCTTCGCCGACAGCGTAGCAGCAGGAGCCGATACCGGGACCGATTGCCGCGACCAGGTCATCGGGTTTGGAGCCATAGAGCAGGCGCATCTTGCCGATGCCCAGCTCAACGATGCGTTTGACGGTGCCGCGCCAGCCCGCGTGGAAAGCAGCGACGACACGGCGCCGCTTGTCGGCGACCAGGACCGGGATGCAGTCGGCCGTCTGAATCGCGAGGAGCCTGCCCGGCTCGTCCGTCATCAACCCATCGCCGCGGCAAGGGCTCTCACGCCTCAAATCCGCGGAACCGACTGCAGCGGCCAAATTGGAGTGGAACTGGCGCACGGTCACCAGTGGAG
>JBATYG010000311.1:0-5452 GCA_049673945.1 Occallatibacter sp. | reverse complement strand
GCAGCAGGCTCCCGATGAATGCGCCCAGCGAGAGCATGAGCGCCCGCACCAGAGACATTTGCCGCAGACGGACGATGGAGAGAGGGGAATACACGGCATCTACAAATGTAGTGCGTGGCGCCCGCTGACGCTCGCGCGGGCTAGCCGGCAACGGGTTCCATCGCTTTGAGCGATTCTGTGTAGGGCGCCCGCAGCACGCCGCGTTCCGTGATGATCGCGGTGACATACTTCGCCGGGGTCACGTCGAAGGCCGGGTTGCAGATGCCGACGCCATGCGGCGTGAGTTGCCTGCCGCCATGGTGCGTGACTTCGACGGCACTGCGTTCCTCAATGGGGATGGCGTCGCCGGTGGCCGTGGCGGTGTCGATCGTAGACCACGGCGCCGCGCAGTAGAACGGGATGCCATGTTCACGTGCCAGGATCGCAACGTTGTAAGTGCCGATCTTGTTGGCGAAGTCGCCGTTGGCGGCGATGCGGTCCGCGCCGACGACGACTGCCTTGATTTTCCCGGCGCGCATAAGGCTGGCCGCCATGTTGTCGCAGATGACGGTCGTGGGGATGCCGTCGGCCATCAGTTCCCAGGCGGTAAGACGCGCGCCCTGCAGAAAGGGCCGCGTTTCGTCGGCGTATACGTGGATGCGCTTGCCCCCCTCGACCGCGGAACGAATCACCCCGAGAGCCGTGCCGTAGCCGCAGGTAGCGAGGGCCCCCGCGTTACAGTGCGTGAGCACACCACCCTCTTCGGGCAGCAGCGCGCCGCCAAAAGCCCCCATGGTTTTGCAGGCTGCAATGTCTTCTTCGTACATGGCATGGGCTTCAGCGAGAAGCTTCTCTTTCACCTCGGCTATTGACGCGCCGGAAGCGCGCAGCGAGGCGAAGAGCGCTTTCATCCTGTCGATTGCCCAAAAGAGATTGACAGCCGTGGGCCGCGTGCCGGCCAAACGTTTCGCGATCTGATCGAACTCCGGGGAAAAGGCTTCCACAGTTGCCGCCTTCGAGTTCTGTGCGCCCAGGGCGACCCCGTATGCCGCCGAAACGCCAATAGCCGGGGCGCCGCGCACCACCATGGTGACGATGACGTCGGCCACCTGTTCGTGGGTTGTGGCGAGAACGTAGCTTTCTTCGAGAGGCAGCTTCGTCTGATCGATGAAACGGACGCCTTCCGCGGTCCAGGTGAGTGTGGGAATCATGCTCTCTCAGTGTAAATCGTCGCCTGGTGCGCAGTTGCCGCGGCGCACCGGCATGAGGGAAGAGCGCGGGAATGCGGCCAGAATGAAAACATTTTCAGAATCCGCTGGACTCCCCTTACCTTCGCTGCTTAGAGTGTTTTGGTACCTCCGCGCGATCACTGTCTTTCCTTAACCGGGCTTCAGCCCGCGCGCAGGAGTTTGCTCTTCTTCAAGGAGAAGTCTTGAGACTCACCGTCGTCGACTGGCTCATCATGCTGCTGTACTTCGTCTTTGTGCTGGGCATCGGCTTCGCGCTGAAGCGGTACATGAAGACGAGCAAGGATTTTTTCCTTGCGGGCCGCGCATTGCCCGCATGGATCTGCGGTCTGGCCTTTATCAGCGCCAATCTCGGCGCCCAAGAAGTGATCGGCATGGGCGCATCGGGCGCCAAGTATGGGCTGGAGACCGCGCACTTCTATGGCCTCGGGGCGATCCCGGCCATGATCTTCGTGGGCATCTTCATGATGCCGTTTTACTATGGCTCGCGCGCCCGCTCGGTGCCCGAGTTTCTGCGCCTGCGTTTCGATGAGAAAACCCGCGGACTCAACGCCTGCTCCTTCGCGGTGATGACGGTCTTCAGCTCGGGAATTTCGATGTATGCGATGGCGCGGCTGATCCAGGTGCTTCACGTCTTCGATGGATTATTCAATGCGCTCGGTTTGCCGCAGCAGGGAATCTTCACGTTCTCGATTTTCCTGTCGGCGATCATCGTGCTGCTCTACATTTTTCTCGGCGGCCTTACCAGCGCAATTTACAACGAGGTGTTGCAGTTCTTTCTGATCATTGCCGGCTTTCTGCCACTGGTGCTGCTCGGCCTGAAGAATGTGGGCGGCTGGCGGGGCATGAAAGCCTCGGTGAGCGCGATCGATCCGCGCATGGCGCATCAGTGGCATGGCATGATGCATTCGAGCACGAACATGATGGGCGTGGACATCATCGGGCTCGGCATGGGGCTCGGCTTCGTTCTGGGCGCCGGCTACTGGTGTACCGATTTTCTCGTCATCCAGACGGCGCTGGCCTCGAAAAACATGGACTCGGCTCGCCGTGTGCCGCTGATCGCCGCCGTGCCGAAGATGGTCTTTCCGTTTCTGGTGATTCTGCCCGGGCTGATCGCGATCGGGTTGCCGACGCCTCGCACGACTACGGTGGTGACCGAGCAGAATGGCGTGATCTACCACAACACGACCGTGGTTTCGAGAGAAGCCGAAGCAGGCCGCGGCCTGATTCCCGCAAAGGTCAATCCCGTCACCGGCAAGCCGATGCTCGACGCCAGCGGCAAGCCGCTGCTTGACTACGACATGGCCACGCCGAATATGCTGCTGCATTACTTTCCAACCGGCATTCTCGGCCTGGGCCTGACCGCGCTGCTGGCCAGCTTTATGAGCGGCATGGCGGGGAATGTAACGGCCTTCAATACGGTATTTACCTACGATCTTTACCAGGCGTACATCCGCAAGGGCGCCAGCGACAAACACTATCTTGCGGTGGGACGATGGGCAACCGTGGGCGGCATTCTTCTCTCGATTGCGACAGCTTATGCCGCAATCAACTTCAACAACATCATGGACACGCTGCAGCTTGTGTTCTCGTTTGTGAATGCGCCGCTTTTTGCAACCTTCCTGCTCGGCATGTTCTCAAAGCGAACAACCGGGCACGGCGCGTTTACCGGGCTGATTGCCGGCACGGCCGCGGCGATGATTCATCACGGGCTCACGCTGCCACTCGAAGCGCATCCGGGCATCCACGGCGGATGGATTACGGTGTTGCATCACTATCCCAGCGACATGGCGCAGAACTTCTACGGCGCGATCTGGGCCTTCAGCGTGAACTTTGTGCTTACCGTTATCGTGAGCCTGTGTACGAAGCCGAAGCCGGAGGCTGAACTTGTGGGCCTGGTGCGCTCGCTTACCCCCAAGCCTGCGGCATCGCATCTGGTCTGGTGGAAGCGGCCCGAGGCGCTGGCAGTGGCGGTTCTGATCGGCGCCGTCGCCATAAATCTGTTTCTTGCCTGAGGCGAAAGGAGAAGAAGATGAGACTCGATCTGCGCATTCCGATGGGTTTGATGTTCACCTTCACCGGCCTGATCCTCACGGTCTTCGGCTTCGCCACCCACGGCGACGCCGCTCTCTACGCCAAGAGCCTCGGCATCAACGCCAACCTGTGGTGGGGCATGGTGCTGCTCGTCTTCGGCGTCACGATGTTTCTGCTGGGGCGGCGTGGGCAGCGGCGCCTCGACAGCATGCCGCGCGCCGTAGAGGACGAAAGCGAACCGCGCCGCGGCCACTAAACCGCTCGGCTCTCTCACTTGGCGGGATTCATCCAATCCTTATGAACCGGCCGGTAGACTGACAGAGAGCGATGAAGCGCAAAAGCATCAAGCACTATGAAATTGTCCGCCGCCTTGGCGCCGGCGGCAGCGGCGTTGTCTATCTTGCCGACGACACGCTGCTGCAGCGCCCTGTGGTGCTGAAGGTGATTCGCGCGGGCCTGGTGTCGGCCCAGCAGATGCGCACCACGATTCTGCGCGAAGCGCGGCTGGCCTCGGCGATCGAGCACCCCAATGTCTGCGCCATCTATGAAGTAGGCGAGCTCGACGACGAGGGCTACATCGTCATGCAGTACGTGCCCGGCCAGTCGCTCGACCACCTGATCGGCCGCGGTCCCGCCAACCCGCGCCTGGTACTTTCAGTGGGCATTCAAATTGCCGATGGCCTGCAGGCCGCGCATGGGCTCGGCATCTTTCACCGCGACCTGAAACCGCAGAACGTAATGCTCACCGAAGGCGGCCTGGTGAAGATTCTCGACTTCGGCCTGGCGCGCCGCCTGTCGCCGCAGGATGCGGGCTTCGATCCCGGCAAGCCTGCGCTCAAAAAGGACGCTTCGCTGGCGGCGACCTACACGGCGCGGGGCGGCACCATCCGCTACATGGCGCCGGAGCAGTTCGTCACTGGCCAATCGAGTGTTCAATCGGATGTGTGGGCCCTCGGCGTGATTCTCTACGAGCTGGTGAGCGGGCGGCATCCCTTCTCGCGTCCCGACGGGGAAGACTTTCAGGCGATCCGCGCGATCCAGTTTTCCGATCCGCCGGACCTCAGCGAAAGTGTGCCGGACATTTCGTCGGAGTTGAAGAGCGTGATCGCAACCTGCCTCGAAAAAAATCCCGGCGAGCGGTACAACAGTGCCGCAGAAGTGCGCGAGGCGCTCAAGACCGTCATGCGCACGCTGCTGATGGAGACGGGGATCATTCCCGGCGACGCCGCGGCCAACCTGCCCGCGACGGGCGCCGAGGCCGAGAAGCGCGCCACGGGCTTCCTCTCAATGCTTGCCGAGCGCTTTCGCGAGTCCGCCAGCGAAAAGGCCGAGCAGGATTCGCTGGTGGTGCTGCCGTTCTCGAATTTAGGCGCCAGCGAGGTAGCGCCGCTCTATGGCTACGCGCTTGCCGATGCGATCGCCACGCGGCTCGCGCGCATTCCCGAGCTGATCGTGCGTCCGTCGAGTACGCTGATGTCGCTGCCGATCGCGCAGATGGATCCGCTCTCGGTTGGGCAGCGGATACTGGTTTCGTATGTGCTTGCAGGCAGCTTCGCGCGTTCTGACACGGGCTTCGATCTCAACTGGCAACTGCTCGACGTGGCCACGCAGCGGGTGCGCTCCGGCGGCGCTATCCAGGTGGCGTCTCTCGATCTGATCGCGGTGCAGACGCAGATTTCGAATGAGGTGTATGCGGCGCTGCATGGTTTTGGAAGCCGCGACCAGGTCGAAGCTCCGCGCCCCGGCGGCCGCGATGATTCGCTCTCCGGCCCGGTCAGTGAAGAGTACTTGCAGGCGCGTGCGCTGCTCAGCTCGTTCATGGTGCGCACGAGCTCACGTGCCGACCTCGACCGCGCGCACGCGCATTTTACCGGGGTAACGGAAAAGCATCCCGGCTTCGCGGCGGGATGGAGCGGCCTGGGAATCGCGGAGCTGCAATATGTGCGTCATGGATTCGGCGGCCAGATTCACGTGATGCACGCGCGGCGCGCCTTTGACGAGGCGCTGAAGCTCGATTCCGCTGCCACGGAGCCCAATCTCTATCGCATTTACCTGCTGCTCTCGCGTGGGGAAAAAGAGTCTGCGCGTCACGGCATTGCCAATTTGCTTGTCTCGGGCGCGACCGACTGGAACGTGCACATGGTCGCGGGTCTTGCACTGCGCGGCGACGGCATGTACGACGAGGCGCTGCA
>JBATYG010000310.1:0-2403 GCA_049673945.1 Occallatibacter sp. | reverse complement strand
CCACGGAACCGTGCTGGGCTGGGAAGTGGGCGACGTGAAAGCAGTAGTCCTGTGGCTCGAGAGGCGCGGCGTGAGCACTGAGAAGTATCCCTTTGTCGCGGACAAGGAGCTGGGCATCTGGGAATCTCCGACAGGCGACCAGGTGGCGTGGTTCAGGGACCCTGACGGCAATGTGCTCTCGGTGAATTCGACCGCGCGGAAGTAAGCTGGCGTGATTTCGGGTGATCTGCGCGTGCGGGCCGGAGCCGCTTCCGCGGCTGGCGCGATGCTGTTAAACTACGAGAGGTCTGATTGCAGGCGCGTAGCTCAGTTGGTTAGAGCGCTTCCTTGACACGGAAGAGGTCGTTGGTTCGAATCCAATCGTGCCTACCAAATCCCCAATAAAATCAATTGATTACAGGCTTGACCTCTTCTTTCTGAGGGCGCCGTGGGTGCTCAAGGGTTCGATCGCTTGACAAGCCGAAAGAACCTTCATTGCTGCCCATGAGACTGTCGAAGGCCAGCTCCTAGGCGCATCATAGCCCACTAACCCTGCCGAATAAAGCGATTTATTAGCTTGCCCGAACGGCCTCCTGCACCGTATATTTGACCGTTCTCGGACTTTGATTGGCCAGATACGCTTCCTGCAGAACACGTTTGCTCGGGAGGCGGTGGCTTACCGTCCGCCAGATCACGCCACAACGCGAGAGTTCTCAGATGATTGCGATGTTGAGCTGTTCTCCATTCAGGATGCTAGCGGTAGCTTTCCAAATACATTCGAGATCATTCCGGCACGCACGTCAGTGCTGTAGCAGATCGTTTTCAGAACCACGTGTTGCCGTTCTTCAGCAAAAACCTATGCTGCTTTACGGCGGACCGTCGCTAACTTACTTCGAGACGATTCAACTGAATGGAAGGTTGGCATCGCGCATGTGGAACATGACAAATCAATGCCTGCTGCGTTTTCGTTTCAGGTTAGTAATCCCTGCTCTCGCTCTTATGCTTGCTTCCTCGTCGGCGACGGCGCAAATGCCGGGCCAGAAAGCGCCCGGACCGCCGCCTGAACAGGTTGAGCAGACAAGCCAGGGCTTCCGGGCCACCGCGGGCAATGAAGTTCTCACCCTGACGGTATGTAACGATGCTGTGATTCACGTCGTGGCCACGCCCGATCCCAGCACTCCGGCGTCGCCGCGTCCGTGGATGCTTGATGAGAAACAATCCTGCCCGGGAGCGCCATTTACCTTCACCCAGGACGCAAAGACGGCCCGCATCAAGACCGCAAAACTAGAGGCGAGCATTCAGATAGAGCGCGGTAACCTCTCGTTCAAGACGGCAAGCGGGGATTCACTGCTGAACGAGGGCAACAGTATTCCCCGCACGTACGAGCCCGTCGAGCTAAATGGCGAGCAAACGAATCGGGTCACGGATCGCTTTTCCCCAACCATTACTGAAGCGCTCTACGGGCTGGGGCAGCACCAGAGCGGAATGTTTAACTATCGAGGCTCCACGGTCGAGTTGGGTCAGAACAACACTGATGTTGCGATCCCGTTGCTGATTTCGAACAAAGGATACGGGCTGATGTGGAACACAGCCGCGCTCACCTACTTCGACAATCGCTTTCCGCTCGATATGAAGCTGACTGCCATCGCTGGTAAGTCGATCGACTACTACTTTCTTTATGGCCCTGAAATCGACGGCATTGTCCACGAATATCGGGACATGACCGGCCACACCCCGATGCTGCCCAAGTGGGCGTACGGCTTCTTTCAATCGAAAGACCGCTACGTATCTCTAGACGAGATTCGCGAGATCGCGGACCGCTACCGGCGTGAGCACATTCCGCTTGATGCAATGGTGCAGGACTGGTTCTGGTGGAAGACGGAAGGCGATCCGGTTTTCAATTCCAATTATCACGACGTGGAAAAGGATCTGGACGCTCTGCACAAAGAAAACGTGCACGCCATGATCTCCGTCTGGGGCCTGCTCGATCCCGAGTCGGAAACCTACAAGTTACTTGATGCGAAACACGAACTTGTATCGGGGGCGCATGTTTACGACGCAACCAATCCCGACGCGCGCGACATATATTGGGAGCACCTACCGGGCAAGCTGCTGGCGCAAGGATGGGATGCATTCTGGCTCGATAGCGCCGAGCCAGAAGAATACTGGCCGCACATGGGGGATGCCATCCTGAGCAGCCGAAAGCTGGCGATCGGCAATGGCGCCGAATTCACGAACGTGTTCCCGTTCTCGCACACGCTCGGTGTGCAAGAGCACTGGAAGGCGCAAAACCCGACCAAGAGGGTGTTCCTGCTTACACGCTCGGCGTTCCTCGGTCAGCAGCGCGTAGGCGCTACTGTCTGGTCTGGAGATGTCTACGGGACCTATTGGGGGCTGAGCCACCAGGTCCCGGCCGGACTCAAC
>JBATYG010000309.1:0-1920 GCA_049673945.1 Occallatibacter sp. | reverse complement strand
ACGGCCGGTGCGTGATGCCGACGTATCGTTATTAATCCGGGCTCGATGAGTGCATCGGCGATTTGGCATCAACGGATAGGATCTCGCGCGTTCCCAGCGCCACTTTTCTGAAATGCTGTTTTTCCGCTACGGCCACAGCCTTTCTCCGGGGAGTGGATCACTCTCCTGTTGCTTTCCAAAAGGTATTGTGCCATGCTTCATGTAGGAAACCAAAAGGTCGAAACCATGAGAAAACGAGCAGAAATACAGCAGGGCACGCTGGCTTTGATGGTCCTAAAGACTCTCGATGTTCTGGGGCCGCAGCACGGATTCGGCATTGCACGGCGTGTGGAGCAGATCAGCGGAGAGCAGCTGGCGATTAATCAGGGAACTTTGTATCCCTTGCTTCTTCGGCTGGAGCAGGAGGGCGCGATCGCGTCGGAGTGGGGGCCTTCAGAAAACAATCGGCGGGCGCGCTTTTACCGGCTGACGCGGGTCGGGCGCAAGCTGTTGCAGGCGGAACTGGCGAGCTGGCAGCAGACTGCTGATATCATCGCGCGGTTTTTGGCGATCAATGTGGAGGCCCCGCTATGAAACTGCTGACACGGCTGGTTAAGCGCATTCGGAACCTGGTCTCGCGGCAGAGCGGGCAAGAGCGGTTTCTGGAGGAGATGCAAGAGCATCTCATTCGCCTGACCGAGGAGAACATACGGTTGGGAATGTCGCCAGAGGAGGCCCGGCGGCAGGCGAAGTTGAACTTCGGCGCTCCCGGGGCGATTCGCGAGCAATATCAGGCCGAGAAGAGTCTGCCGCTGATTGAGAGTGCGGCGCAGGACGTGCGTTATGCGGCGCGGATCCTACGCAGAAGCTGGGGTTTTACGGCAATCGCGGCGACATCTCTGGCGCTGGCCATCGGCGCAAATACGACGATCTTCTCGCTGATGGAGCGAGTGCTGCTCGAACGGCTCGCGGTGCCGCATGCCGACCAGCTCCGGTTACTGCACTGGCACGGAGACAGGAATGTTGCAATAAACAACATCTGGGGCATTCCGGACCCAGGTTCGAGCGGGCTGGGCGGAACTTCCTTTTCTTATCCGGCATACGAGGAACTTCGACGCGACAACCGCGTGCTCGAGGATCTGTTCGCGTTCAAGGACCTGGGAACAGTGAACGCCACGATCGAAGGAAATGCGCAGGTTGTGCAGGTGGAGGCGGTAAGTGGGAACTTTTTCGACCAGATGCAGGTACAGCCGGAGCTTGGCCGCCCGGTGCAGGCGCCGGATGACCGCGTTGGCGCACCGCCGGTTGCACTGATCAGCGCAGGGCTGTGGGCGCGGGTGTTTGGATCATCCCCGCGGGTGCTGGGGCGCACAGTCAAGCTGAATATGGTCCCGATGACGATTATTGGTGTGACGCCACAGGGATTCACGGGCGCTCAAGGCGCGCAATCAGCCCAGGACTTTTTTATTCCGCTGAGCACGCAACCGCTCGTGGCGCCGTGGGACAGCAAAGGATCGCTCATTGGGAATTCCAGCCCGGAGGTGTGGTGGCTGAATATCATGGGCCGGGCCAAGCCAGGCGTTTCGGACGCGACAGTGCAGGCGGCCCTGGATGCGCCTCTGGCAGCGCTGGTGCACACGAACCTGCAGCCAGGCGCGAGCAGGACGATCCCGCGGCTGGATGTGCAGGACGGAAGCCGCGGACTCTTTGTGTCGAAGCAGAAGTTTGCGAGGCCGGTGAGCGTACTGATGGGCCTAGCGGCTCTGGTGTTGCTGCTCGCCTGCTCGAATATCGCCAGCCTGCTGCTCGCGCGGTCAACGGCGAGGCAGCGCGAGATTGCAATGCGGATGGCGCTAGGAGCAGGACGGGCACGGGTCTTGCGCGGCGTGCTGACAGAGAGTCTGCTGCTCTCCGCGCTGGGCGGGATCCTCGGTGTAGCGC
>JBATYG010000308.1:0-2000 GCA_049673945.1 Occallatibacter sp. | reverse complement strand
CGCACGCACCCCGAGAATCACCGGCGCATTCCACGGCGCAATTCCAACGCATACGCCGATCGGCTGCCGAATCGCCATCGCAAGGTTGTCCGGAACATCACTCGGAATCACCTCTCCCGTGATCTGCGAGGTCATCGACGCTGCTTCACGCAGAATCCCCGCTGCAAGCGCGACATTGATTCCCGCCCAAGGTTCCGTCGCACCGGTCTCCGAAATCAGGTATCTAATAAAGTCCTGCTGATACGTCATCAGCAGTTCCGCCGATTTCAAAAGCAGTTCACGCCGTCGACCCGGTCCGGTTGCAGCCCATTCCGGAAACGCCTTCGCTGCCGCCGCCACCGCGGCATTCACGTCCCCACTCTTCGCCGCTGCAGCCCTGCTTGCAGCCGATCCCTTGACTGGATCGATGCGTTCGAACGAGCCACCTTCCTGTGCAGTCGTCGACCTTCCATCAATCAAAAACGCCACATCGCTCATAAACTTACCTCCAGCTTTCGAAAACTAACCGCCCATTTCCTTGACAGATATCAGCGCATCCAGCGCCAACACGCCGTCACCTTTCTCATATACAACCAGCGGATTGACATCGATCTCCGCAATCTCAGGACACGTCCGCATCACTCGCCCAATCTTCTCCACCACCATCGCAACCGCTGCAACGTCCGCCTCCGGCGTGCCGCGAAATCCTCTCAACAGGACGCTGCACCGCAGCTTGCTCAACTCTTGCGTAATCTCCTCACGCGACAAATCCGGCGGCATCAGTCGCACATCCCCGATTGCTTCCGCAAGCACGCCTCCAAAACCGGCCATCACGACCGGACCCCACTGAGGATCCCTCCGCGCGCCCACAATCAGCTCGATTCCCTTTTGCGCCATCCGCTCTACCAGCACACCATCCAGCACAAGCTCGGCCCGCGCCTTCTGCACATTGCGATGAAGCGTAGCCCATCCTTCCAGCAGTTCCGCCTCCGATCGGACCCCCAGAATGACCCCACCCACGTCACTCTTGTGCGGCAAATTCGCAGACTGCGCCTTCAGAACCACCGGGTATCCAATCTGCCCTGCAATTCGAACCGCCTCTTCGGCACATGCAGCGACACTTCCTTCGGGAATTCGGATCCCGATCTTCGTTAATATCTTCTTGCTCTCCGCCTCAGAAAGAAGGCCGGGGTGGAGTGTTGAAATGTCCAGGCGAGCGCCATGTTCACAATCGCCATTGTCAGCATGCATCGCCCGTCGTGTCACAAGCGCAAGTGCCCGTAGCGCACGCTCAGCCGACGGAAAACACGCGACGCCAAGCTTTCTCAACGCTTCAAGCTCAGGAAAATCGAACGGCGCTCCTTCATCCAGCGCCGCAAACACCACGGGCTTCCGAGGCTTCAACGCTTCTATCGCACTTAAGATCGGTGGAAGCTTCAGCCGAGTCGTTTTCGGGTCGGTAAGAATAATCCCCAGCACAACACTTCCAAACCTCTCCTCATCCATAATCGGCGGCAGCATGCGCCGATAAAGATCCGGATCGACCAGCCCCTGCGCCGTAAGATCCAACGGGTTCGATGGCGGAATGAACGCCGGCAGCGCCTCTCGCAGCCTCTCTTCGCAGCTCTCAGACAATGGGGGCAGATTCAGCCCGATCGCATCGCAAAGATCCAACGCGTGCGCTTTGAATGCGCCGGATTCTGTTAAAACCGCCGCACCGCCTCTCGGCGGCTCCGCGCACCGCACAAGTATCTGCACCACGTCCACCAGCTCTTCCAGGCTCTCCACGTGGATGACGTCTGCATGGGTCACGAGCGTTTGCATCGCCTCATAATCCCCTGCAATCGCCCCCGTGTGCGTAGCGGCCGAAGCTCGCGCGGCATTGCTGCGCCCCGGGTGAAGCAGCACAATGAACTTCCCCGCATCCCGAACCCGCCGCGCTAATTCCAGAAAGCGCTTCGGCTCCCGGAACTGCTCCACAACCAGCGCAAACACGCGCGTACTCGCGTCCTCTAAAAGAT
>JBATYG010000307.1:0-4229 GCA_049673945.1 Occallatibacter sp. | reverse complement strand
GATCGTGTCCGTCTCATTCCATGTGTATTGCGCAAGGGCTTGCTTGTTCGCAGCCGCCGCTGCTTTAACCTCGGCCACCTTCTCTTTAATTGCCGGATTCTGGGCGGCAAGCGAGGGCATGTATGCTGCTCCCCCCGCAAGAACACCCCCAAGAAAACCAGTGACCAGTGAGATCCTAAGAGCGCGCATCCACTCGCTTCTCATGCCAGATCCTCCAGGTTTGAACCTGCGTAGCTTTGAACGTGCCCAGGCGAACTAGTCAGGTGTCAGGCTTGAACCTGTCAGGTTTAAACCTGTGTTGTTCCGTCCATTAGCGTTTAGGAGGGCTCAAGCTCTGGCTCGCCGCCCCACGGAGTTCATTCGCAAGGTAACGCGATCGTGCCCCCGGCGATACTGTCTCTTTTGACAGTCACCCACTCAATTGTTTTTGGATCCGGGCCAGGCACCCAGCTTGTCTTCGGCGTAAAGCCGCTCACCTCAGTTCGATCCGCTCGTATAGGCGCTGCATCTGAACCAGCGACCCTCTCGGTTACGAGCTCTTCGTAAGAACAATCTTGCCTTCGACTGAACCAGTTGCCAGCAGTTCAATGGCTTCTCTTGCTTCAAGCAGTGCGAAGGTTCGCGAGACAAGTGGGTCAATCCTTTTCTCTTCAAGCAGCGCAAAGATCTTCGGCAAGTCTTGACGGAAGGGCGTCGGGTCTTTTCGGTAGAGAGCAGTAATGCCATAGAATTTGCCCCGCCGGCCACGCAGGGGCGCGCCAATGAAGATGTTGGCAAACATCCACAATTTGGAGAGAATTCCCGGAGCACCCATGAAGCCAAAGCCGACCAGCGTCCCACCACGACGCAGCGCACCGATGCACGAGCCGATATTGCTTCCCCCCACCGCATCGAAGACGTAATCTATGCCTTCCGGTTCGAGTGTCCGCATGAGGTGGTCCAAAGATCCTTTCCGATAGTCGATTGGCGTTGCGCCGAGCGAACGCAACCTGCCGTGCTTTCCCTCCGAGGCCGCCCCGAAGGTTTTCACTCCCGCCAGCCTCAGCAGTTGCAGGGTCGCGGTGCCCACGCCGCCGGATGCTCCTGTGACAAGCGCGGTTTTGCGCGATTGAACCTTCGCGACTCGATGAATCATCTGCCACGCCGTCACGTAATTCAGGATTACAGCTGCTGCGTCACGATCGGATACACCGTCAGGGACCGGCAGAAAATTCTCGGCCTCCCGCACCAGAACTTCTGCAAAGCTGCCATAAACCGTCAGCGCGGCTACACGCTGGCCCACTGCGAAACCTGCGACGCCATCACCAATCGCATCGATCACGCCGACGGCCTCATAGCCAGGCACAAAGGGGATCTTCGGTGCAAATGGATAGTTCCCCGCCAACATGATCAAGTCAGTCGCCCCAACGCCCGCCGCCTGCACACGCACTCGCAGCTGCCCTCGCTGAGGAGGCTCTACAGGCAACTCGAGAAACCTTGAGGACCTCCGGGCCGCCCTTCTTCGTCAACATCACAGCCCGGTATTTCTCTGTCATCGAATCCCCCGCAATGAATTGCTCAACGGTCACATCTACCCGCTCCTGATATTTTCAATCTTTAACGGAGCGGCCGAAAGATCCGGATCTCAAAAAGCAAGAAAAGAGCCACCGGAAAAACGGTGGCTCTTTTTGTCTGTCCCGGACTGTCCCTCGTGGGAAGCGGGCAACAACAGTAAGTTGTTGACTTAATTGGTTGCGGGGGCTGGATTTGAACCAGCGACCTTTGGGTTATGAGAGCGACAATGACAGCAGTCTCAACGAGTTAGAGAACACGGATAGCACCGTAACGCCTCGTAAGGAACCACAGGGAATCGTTATTGGACCCCAGTTGGACCCTCAAGAAACTCTTCGCTCAACGCGAAGAGCATTACGGTTGCGCGGCAAAGCTGCGCCTCCGCATGCTTCCTCTTCGACATCGTTCCGCACCTTCCTGAATACAAAATCGTATCCCGTTCTGTGCCGATTTACGGGAGCAGGTCAGGGCCACTCGCCTTAAAGACACCTTTGAACAACAAATCTGCAACTGTCTGGCGGATCGCCTCCTCTGTTAACTCGGGAAGTATGATCAGGTTTCGCTTGCTGAAATATTGCTTGCCGGACGCGAAGTGTGCTTGAAGCTCTTGGGAGAGCCTGACAGGATCTCGAAAGGAGAGCGGTACTACTGAACCGTCGTCTAGTTGCAACTCGGCCAATTCATACCAACCCTTACTGCGTATTTCCCAAGCCTCTTCCGCATCCCAATCCAAACCAATCAACTTTGGCATTTGCACACCTCGGAAGTCATTTGAACTTCACTTGATCGAGCAGCTCCTGAAAATGCTGCGGAGTCATCGGTTCACGGGGCATCAACTCGTAAGTGGTTTGAGTTGCTGCCGCCCGTCTGCTGAATTTTCAATTCATCGGGAATCGATTTCAAGTCGATCTCATTTACGCCACCCCGAAATAATCGGAGCGCTTCCGGGTCTGAACTGAGAGATATAGGTGGTACGACTCTGAAGGCGCGAATTGGAAAGGATGTTATTGTTGATCCCGACACAGGACTAATCGGCAATGACAAAGGTATCTAAACATCGAGATGCCAGAGCCGACGATAAACGCGTCTTCCAAATCTTCATCGGCGTTATTTGGTTTTGCGAATGCCCCATTGTGGTAGGCATTCAGCACCTCATTATTGTCGAGCTTCGGCCGGTTCTTGGGTGCCACTTTACGTGCGGTCCAATACTGATCCTCATAGAAGCGTGCGTCACTTATCTGCTCCGCCTGTGTCTGAACCCAACCGAGCCAATGACCGACGCACCACAGGTTACCATGTGTCTCTCCATCAACCGTGCACTCATGACCATCCGGATCAGTGCGACTGAGCGGATTGTTCCGCACATAAGCATATAGATTCAAACTTTGAGGGTCCTCAAGCTGTGCATACGGTATGGGGGAAATCAGCATGCTCCAATCCGGCGACAAGAACCTTCCCATCGTAGACGCGTAGTACCTGGCTCCGAAGTAGTCGTTGCCATCGAGGCCGCCGGTCTCCGGGTCCCGTTCTTTGCCGATAGAATCGGGATGTTGCAAAGCGCAGGTCAGACGCAGAAACGGCGAATTGCGTCATGAATGTGTTTCGTCATCGTAGGAGTATGCTGCGTGCGACGATCCACTTCCTCGGGCGGCTCATTTAGGTTTGGTGGGTATCTGCGCCACTGTCCTGTTTGAGTGAGGAACCGGGGAAATGTAGTCCACGGGGAGTCCATCGTCATCGACAATTCCAACCCCTGTTTCTCCGTGCTCGCGCCTAATGTGCAGTCCCCACTCGTACTTAGGATTGCCTGGAACAAAATCTGTCTGAAGAGGAAAATGACCCAGCAGCATCGTATTTTCTCTCTTACTGTCGCTGAAGGCGATGATCCCATTGCCTTCGCGGTTAGCCGACATGCGTATGGCAGTTAGCCCGTTCTTTGTATTGAACTCAAGAATCGGGACCGAGGCTGTCCCTGCATTGGCTCTTGCACCGTGGCCTTGCTCACCTAAGCGAATTGCACCGCGGTCGTCAGGCGAAAGAAAGCGCAAAAATACACTCCCATCCTCTTCGGCTGCCAACGTTGCCTTTATTGCTCCATGGGCGTCCTCGATCTGAATTCGCTGAGCGCGAACTACGTCTTGTGTGCGATGAAGCAAAATCTCATACACCGAGATTGCGCCCACAAAGCCACCTAAGATCGAACTCAAAAGAGCAACAGGCATCAAAGATTGCATTTTCATTGTGTCGGGCACCCTCCTTCTAGCCAGTCATCGAATGCTGCTGTTCCACCATAGCCGTAATCGCCCCTATACCCGTACGGCGCAAACTGATTATTGAAATCGAGGCCCGGCCCAGGTGCATTCGATTCATCATCGCCAATTCTGAAATTCTTGTGCGTGAGTTCATGCCAAAGAGTAAATCCTTGGGTGCTGGGTGAAGGTCCATAGAAATTGGCCCAAGTATGAATAGTTCTAGCGCCGGAAGCATCGGTCGTGGCATCAGCACTACTGTCTTGCGGTTCTTCGTTTGGATTTTGATCTAATTCTCCGTTTTCAAGTGAGCGAGCAAACGTGCTCATCGAAAATGGAACGCCCAAACGTTTTCCGACGCCTGAATACGCCTTCTTGCATGGTTTGCTGAGATTTTGCTTCACATCGTACAAGCGCTCTGCCACATCC
>JBATYG010000306.1:0-2950 GCA_049673945.1 Occallatibacter sp. | reverse complement strand
GCTCTGGCTGCTCGAAGGCAATGCGCGTGCGGCCCGCTTCTATCAGATCGACGGATGGCGTCTCGACGGCAGCCGGCGAGTCGCCGATATCTGGGGCCTGGCCTTACCCGAGGTCAGAATGGCGCGGCGTCTCGATGCCGGCCCACCGGCAAACTGAACGGGAAACTCTATACTGCGATAGTCGTGCTTTCCTTTTGCTATGAGACTTGTGCGATGAGTGAGCCAATGGACGTTCCCAACGAATTGAACGAGGTCGTGCTGCCGCAAACCGTCATCGGTCCGCTCACGCGTGCGGCCATCTTTCTCGTCGTCTGTATCCGGCACGACGCGGACGCCGCCGCGCGTGTGCGCCAGTTTTGCGCCGGCCTCCCCGGACTCGTGCGCGCAGTTGAGTTCCGCGATGTTGAGGCGGGTCTCACCTGCGTCATCGGCTTCGGGTCCGAGGCATGGGACAATCTCTTCGGCGCGCCGCGGCCGGCCGAGCTGCATCCGTTTCGCCAGATCGCCGCCGGAGCGCGACGAGCCGTTGCCACACCGGGCGACATCCTCTTTCACATCCGCGCGAAAAGAGTTGACCTGTGCTTTGAGCTGGCGATGCACATCATGGAAAGCCTGGGCGATGCGGTCACCATTGCCGACGAGGTCCATGGCTTCCGCTACTTCGACGACCGTGACGTGATGGGCTTTGTAGACGGCACCGAAAATCCGCGTGGCGATGAGGCGCGCGACGCCGCGATCGTCGGACCTGAAGATCCGGCCTTCAGCGGCGGCAGCTACGTCATCGTGCAAAAGTACATCCACGACATGAAAGCGTGGAACGCCGTGCCGGTTGAGCAGCAGGAAAAAATCATCGGGCGGCACAAACTCTCTGACGTTGAGCTGAGCGATGCTGAGAAGCCCTCCTATGCGCACAACGCCCTCACCAGCATCGAAGAAAATGGGCAGGAGCTGCAGATACTCCGCGACAACATGCCCTTCGGCCGCCCAGGGCATGGGGAGTTCGGCACCTACTTCATCGGCTACTCAAAAACGCCGCGCATCACCGAGTTGATGCTCGAAAATATGTTCATCGGCAAGCCGCCGGGAAATTACGATCGGCTGCTCGACTTCAGCCAGCCGGTGACGGGCGGCCTCTTTTTTGTGCCGTCCGCCACGTTTCTCGACAGCATCGACCCCGCCGCGCCTCCGCCGGCGCCCACAGCCTCCGCCGAGCCTGCCGCGCAAACCGCGACGGCAGTCAACACCCCGGCCGAGGACACATCACTCAAGATTGGATCGTTGAAGGGAGAGAGCAATGAATAACCTCCACCGGGAGCTGGCGCCGATCTCTGACGCCGCATGGCAGCAGATTGAAGAAGAGACGACGCGCACGCTGAAGCGGTACCTGGCCGGTCGCCGGGTTGTCGATGTGCCGGCTCCTGGCGGAGTGGCCCTGCCCGGCGTGGGCACCGGGCACGTCTCGCTCATCACGCCTCCGGGTGAGGGAATCGCCGCGCGCCAGCGCGAGGTCAAGCCGCTCGTCGAGCTGCGCGTGCCCTTCGATCTCTCCCGCCAGGCGATTGACGACGTCGAGCGCGGATCGGAAGACTCCGACTGGCAGCCCGCAAAGGACGCCGCAAAGAAACTCGCCTTTGCCGAAGACCGCGCCATCTTCACTGGCTACGACGAAGCCGGCATCGAGGGCATCCGCGAAGTCACCAGCAACCCCATCGAATCACTGCCCCCCGATGTGCGCGAGTATCCCGATGCCGTGGCGCATGCGCTCAGCCAGTTGCGCCTCGTCGGCGTCAACGGGCCCTACTCCGTCCTGCTCGGCGCGGCCGAGTACACCGCGCTCGCCGAAACACGCGATCACGGCTACCCGGTCCTCGAACACGTCAAGCGCATCGTGGACGGAAATATCGTGTGGGCTCCGGCCCTCGAAGGCGCTATCGTGCTGACCACCCGCGGCGGCGACTTCGAGCTGAATGTCGGGCAGGATGTTTCCATCGGCTACCTCAGCCACACGCAGGAAGCCGTGCGCCTCTACCTCCAGGAAACCTTCGTCTTCCGCGTCCTTACCAGCGAGGCGTCTGTGGTCCTCTCACGCCCGAAGTAAGCGCCGGCAAATCTCAGCGAAGTCTCCCCGGCGTATCCTGAGCGCATGAGCCTCCCCGCCGGCGATGCCGAGCTCGTGCAGATCGTGGACGCGGCCCTTGCCGATGCCGCCCGCCGCGCCGGCCCGTGGCTAGTGTGCCGCCCCGGGTGTACGCAGTGCTGCCATGGGGCCTTTGCTATCAACGAGTTGGACGCGCAGCGGCTTCACGCCGGAATGACAGCATTGCAGGCAACAGACCCACACACCGCCGAGGCCGTGAAGGCCCGCGCACAGTCTTGGCTGCAGGAGTTCGGCCCGGCCTTTCCGGGAGACCCGGCCACAGGCATTCTCGGCACTTCGGAGCCGGATCAGGCGCGCTTTGAGGACTTCGCTAACGACGCTCCCTGCCCGGCCCTCGATCCCGAAACCGGCCTCTGCGCCGTCTACGCGTGGCGGCCCATGACCTGCCGCGTCTTCGGGCCGCCGGTCCCGATGGAGGCAGACGGAGACGACGCGCTCGCCTGCTGCGAGCTCTGTTTCGTTGGCGCCTCCGAGGCCGAGATCGCCGCCTGCGCCATGGCGGTTCCCCATGAACACGAGGCCCGCCTTATCCAGCAGATTGTCCAGCAGACCGGCGTGCTTGATCAGACCGTGGTGGCTTTCGCGCTGCTCCGCTCCCTCGGCGCCCCAGCGCCCGGTTAAGCAGCGATTTTTGAGCGGTGGCGCTTCAAATCTCGCGGAAAGGGCGCCTTCTGGCCTGAACAAAGCCGGCCTGAACAAAGCCGCCCGCGCGCCCGCCTTCAGCCCACCGGCTGGGCTTCGCGCGTGTTCATCGTCTTCAGAATCTTGTCCAGCCGCAGGGCGATCTCATGG
>JBATYG010000305.1:0-5197 GCA_049673945.1 Occallatibacter sp. | reverse complement strand
CCTAGCTTCATTCTGATCAAGGCCGATCAAACCCACACGCTTGCTCTTCACAACACAATGCAGGCGCTGGCCTCGGAAATGGCGGAACAGACGCCGGGATCTGGAGTAGTCGCGACTCGCCTCGCCGAGGTTCTGTTTATCCAGGCACTCCGGGCGCATATCGCGTCGAAACCGGAACGAAACAAAGGATGGCTTCGCGCGATTTTCGATCCTCAAATGGGTACCGCCCTGAGCGCCATTCACGACAGAGTGAATACACCCTGGACGGTCGAGTCCCTGGCCGAAGCGGCGGGCATGTCTCGCTCCGCATTCGCAGCGCGGTTTAAAGAGCTGCTCGGACAGACACCACTGGAATATGTAACCGAGTGGCGGATGAAGAAGGCGATGCAGTTACTCGAACAGCGTGACAAAAAGCTCATAGATGTCGCTCGGTCGGTCGGTTACGAATCCGACGCTGCGTTCAGCAAGGCGTTCAAGCGAGTTGTCGGGGCCAACCCTGGTGAATACCTCAAAGGTGGTTTTAAGAGCCAGGGCAATGTCGGAATCGCAAGAGGTTTTTGAAGCGAACGGATTTCCGGCCAACGGCCGCTTGGGCCTTTGCATTGGGACCGTTGGATTCAGGCCAATTCGCTCGCCTGCCCCATCCATGCGCAGCATCGGTGGGAAAACCGCGAACCCATAACAAGCGCGCAGTGGAGGGTTGGCTCCACTGCGCGAAGTAAGGTCCCGTTTCCCGTCAGAAGATGAACTTTCCTGCAAACTGCCAGGTACGGGGATCGGAGGTTGAGGTGACCTGTCCGAAGTTCGAATCGGTAAAGGTCGTGTTGATGTTCTGGAACTGGGTGTGATTGAAGGCGTTGTACGTTTCGAAGCGAAGCTGGATTCTCGCGCCTTCTCCGGGGGTCAATGGGAAGTTCTTGAAGAGGCTCAGATTCCAGTTGACGAGTCCGGGACCGACGATTGTGTCCTTGCTTGCGTTCCCGAATCCATTGTTGAGTCCTCCAGCCCAGGGAGCGACGGGAGCTGCATAGGCGCCTGTGTTGAACCATGCAAGCTGCGTCTTCGGATAGTGCCTTTGGTTGCGATCGAAGTCCGGACGATTGACCGTGCCGCCTCCCAACCCGATGGTGTCAGGTGAATAGGTAACGTTCACAGGGTTTCCGCTGGTGGCCTGCGTGATGCCGGAGAAGACCCACCCGCCAAGCACCACGTGTGTGAATGTTGACGAACCTCGTAAGGTGGGGAAGTTGTAGATGTAGTTTGCGCCGAAGACATTCCGGCGGTCGATCGTCCCCGAGCCGCGATCGTAAAGGGTGTTAAACGGATTGGAGAGCAGGCCGCCGGAACCCTGCTGGTTTGTTGAACCCAGGTCACCGCTCTGGATGTCGATCTCGTGGCTCCACGTGTACGAGAGCTGGAGAGTCAGGCCGTGCCTGTTCTCCATGCGCATGCTCGTCTGGAGGGAGTTATAGGTGGAGTTCGTGCTGTTCTCCACCTGCGTGATGCCGGCGAAGCCGGGGAATTGCCGGTAGAGGTTTGCATTCGTTCCGCTCACCGTTGCCACGCTTTCCCGGTCAGCCACATCGGCCAGCGGAAGGGTATTCACCGCGCGCTGAACGTTCTGATGCCATGCGGTCATGCCCACGTACTGCACCTGCGCGATCACCGAGGGCGCCATCTCGCGTTGCAAACCGAGGCTGAACTGCTGAGTGGCCGGGTTTGGGTAGGTGTATTGGAGGCTGTTGAAGCCGCCGGGGAAGAAGGGAGCAGTGGCAGTCAGCCCGCTGCGGTTGCTGGTGTTGGGGTTGGAGAAGTAAACCGCGCTGACGCTCGGCTGATAGGCATTGGGCGGGTTCACGTCAGTGCCGTAGATATCGTTGCCCTGAACGCGCTCGTAGAACAACCCCCAACCACCGCGGAGGACGGTTCTGTGTCCCTTGTCAAGGTCGTAGGCAAAGCCGACGCGTGGTTGCACGGTTCCGAAGTGATTTTGGACGATGCCACGCGGAAATCCGTTCTGACCTGCGAGCTGGACACCGTTGAGATAGAACGGAACCGGCGCGCCGGCCGGCTGGCTGAAACCGGGGCCTGTCGGGTCAAGAGCGCCCGTTGAGAGATTCGGCAACTGCGCGTTCGCCAGGCTGAAATCGTCGGGAAGGAAGTTTGAGGTGCGGTTGTCTTTCTCGTAGACGTGCGGCAGCATATCGTAGCGGATACCCAGGTTGAGTGTGAGTCTCGGCTTCACATGCCAGTCGTCCTGCGCGTAGAAGGAATAGGTGTTGTTGATCCAGTGGAAGGTCGACTGCTGGTTTAACTGCTGGAACGAACTGGCAAAGCCCAGCAGGAAGTTGGCATAGGCATCTCCCGAATAAGCCGACTGGCTAAAGACATAGTCGCCCTGCGTATTGGCCTGCTGCTCCTGGTTCTTGTCGTTGCGCATGTAGGCGGCACCAAACTTGAACTGGTGATTCCCTCTGCTCCACGCCAGGTCGTCGCGAGGCTGGTAGTTCAAATAGGAGTTATGCCACGGCCAGTAATTCACGTTCCATTCAGTGTTAGGCGAGCCGGAAAATGTGATCGACGGCATGCGGTTCACGGTCTGGTTGCCGTTGAAAATGCCTTGAGCCGTCCAGCCGGCAGGCTGCGCATAGATGCCGGTGGGCGTGATGTCGATCGTGTTTCCGTTCACGTTGAACGACGTCTCGTTTAGCAGCGTCGGAGAGATTGTCTGCGTCAGTCGCACCACCGCTCCCCAGGTCGGGTTGTCGAAGACGCTGCCAACCGTCACGTAATTGTCGCCATCCCACATCGACGGAAAGACCGTCTGCGTCATCGAATCGTGAATCCAGTGACCCATCAGCGCGTACTTGTCATTGAAGTGATGGTCGATGCGCACGACATCCTCGCGAACATATGTGGGCTGGTTCGGCGAAGCGATGTATTGCGTGCCGTTAGCGGTGTTCGGCTTGGGCAGGGCGCCGGTGCCCATGAAGAGCACGGCATTGGGGTCGAGTAGGTTCGCGGGAATGGTGTAGGATCCGCCTGCGCTGTGAAACGGCTGTCCGGCAGTGAGGCCATCAGCCCCATACATCGCGAGCTTGGCCGGATCGCTCGTGGCCGGCACGACCAGCGGATTTCCACTGAGCGGAGCATAGCTCAGATCGCTGCCCGCGGTGGGAAAGAATGCGGCCGGAATAGTATTGGTGACGCTGGGATTCGCGCCCTGGATGTATCTGCGCCATTCTTCGTTGACAAAGAAGAAGGTCTTCTTCCGATCGGTGTTGTAGACATGCGGAATGAAGAGAGGACCGCCGATATTTCCGCCGAAGATGTTCAG
Organism: Occallatibacter sp.; assembly: GCA_049673945.1. Lineage (GTDB taxonomy): Bacteria > Acidobacteriota > Terriglobia > Terriglobales > Acidobacteriaceae > Telmatobacter. The sequence goes on along the minus strand of JBATYG010000305.1, from coordinate 1,860 downwards.
GCGAAGCTCGGGGGTGGGAATGTTCTGCTGCTTGAAGAAGTAATACCCGGCGCTGAATGCGTCGTTACGATTGAACTCCCAGAGTGCGCCGTGGAATTTCTGCGTTCCGGACCGGAGGACCATGGCAACCGTGCCGCCGGAGTTGATGCCGAAGTCGGGCGTGTAGTTGCTGGCGAGCACCTGGAATTGCGCCAGTGCGTCAGGGCTGATTGCAACGTCGAGCCTGCCGCCGCTTCCACGGTCATAGACCTCGCCGCCGTCGATGAGCCAGTTGTTGTGGTCGTATCGCATTCCGTTGAAGTTGATTTCGGCGCTGCTGCCCTGCGCCGATACACCATTGAAAGCGGGCAGTGTATTGGTGACGCCCGTGCCGAGGGCGGTGAGCGACATCATGTTGCGGCCATTGGTGGCAAGCTGAAGCACCTGCTCGCCGGTGACCACGGTGCTCACTTCATTGGTGTCGGTTTGCACCTGCAGCGCATTGGCCTCAACCGTCACCGTCTGATTGGCTGCGCCCACCTCGAGCAGAACGTCCGCCCGCAAAGTCTGAGCCGTATTCACAACGAGACCGGATTTCTGATACGTCTTGAATCCCGTGCCGGTAGCCGTCAGGTTGTAGATACCGATCTGCAACGCAGGAAAGCTGAACAGGCCGGTGCTTCCTGATCGCGTAGTGTGCACAGTTCCGGTTGCTATGTGGGTGATGGTGATACTGGCGTTTGGTATCGCTGCCCCGCTTGCATCTGTGACTACGCCGATGATTTCGGCATTTTCCTGTGCGCCGGCCATGACGAATGCGCACAGCACAAAGATGCACACGCTGAATGTGTGTCGCAAGAACCTCATATTGATGTGCCTCCTCCAGCATGAGTTGGCTGTCCTTCTGAGGCGGTTCAACATGAACGCCTGCGATTGGGCAGCCTTGATCACGTGCTTGATCACGTGCTTGATACGTGCTTGATCGCCTGATCTTTTTCCGATCAGAACCGGTTACATGTCGCTGGATTGGGCACCAAGCGCCCATGGAGTGTGTGTGATGCTGTCAGACCGCGCAGGTCGAGCTATCTCACTTTTTTGGGAATTGAATGACCTACGCTACGGCGATTTGAAGCGCTTGAAGGTTTGTTCCCTGAATGTCTATCAAATATGGCCTGGAAAGGAGCGGATCCATTCTATTCTGCTGCTCTGGTCACGATCCCATTACATGGGGCCACCATGCACTGAAGCCACAACTGTAAATTCGCCGCCTTGCAAACACTGTTGACAGCCCTGCTTGCCACTAGCCAGCGATCGAAACGGATACTACGCCCGCAAAAATGCGGTTGTCAACTTTTGAGCGCCGTTAGGATGCTCTATCAAGCCCGCTCACACTCTTGGCTTGCAGTTCGCAACTTTTCGAGCCGGGACCGTGCGCGTGAGGCGGGTCAAGGCGTCTGCTCCGCGCATTCTTCAGGTTGTGAAGAATCAGGCGCGTAGAAGTAGTTGATTAACGCGGGCGCGGACGCGCTTTTCACAGAACCGCTTTGCGATGCACAGGCCTTTTGCACTCCCTTGTGGGAACCGTGGACAAGCTGGGGCAGGTAGCTTGCCTCGCAGGCCGGTTTTCCATTTCTCCTGAATTGCACAGCCGCGTTTTAGAAAACTCGCCGCGCGCTAACTTCCTCTTCGCTATGCCGCATAGGCAGGCTTTCCACTTTTCCAATGCGAACTACGGTTACTACTGTCTTTTATCTCTTCTTAAAGACTCTTACCCTGTTAACCGTCGCACCGATCGCATGCTTGATCGCAGGCCGCCAATTGCGCTGCCGCACGCCGGCGAAGTGCCATCCCGCAGCATCGTCATCCGCCGCGGCACTCAAC
>JBATYG010000304.1:0-8970 GCA_049673945.1 Occallatibacter sp. | reverse complement strand
TCGTCGCTGAAGCGAGGAACCGTGCTGCGGAAATCCGTACTGTCGAATTTGGTCTCCGCGGTGATTTTGCCGGTGAGGAAGCCCTTGCCGAGCGGGCTGTAGGGAACGAAGCCGATGCCGAGCTCGGCGAGCGTGGGCAGAATATCTTCTTCGGGCTGCCGCCAGAAGAGCGAGTATTCGCTTTGCAACGCGGTTACCGGCTGCACCCCGTGCGCACGCCGGATCGTCTTCGCTGCCGCTTCAGACAGGCCGAAGTGTTTGACCTTGCCTTCTTCAATCAGCCTCTTGACTGCGCCGGCGACCTCTTCAATCGGCACATTCAGATCAACCCGATGCTGATAAAACAGGTCGATCGCATCCACCTTCAGCCGCTTCAACGATGCCTCGGCCACTTGCTTGATGTGCTCCGGCCTGCTGTTCAACGCATTCCATTTGCCGCCGTCCGCAGGATTCGCCTCCCAGCCAAACTTCGTCGCGATCACCACCCGCCCGCGAAACGGAGCCAGGCCTTCACCGACGAGTTCTTCATTGGCGTACGGTCCATACACCTCCGCCGTATCGAAAAAGGTGACGCCGAGATCGACTGCCGCGTGCAGCAGCGCGATCATTTCGCCCTTGTGCTTCGGCTGCCCGTAAGACCAGCTCATGCCCATGCATCCGAAGCCAAGCGCTGAGACTTCGAGTCCACTCTTACCTAATTTGCGCGTCTGCATTGCAAAGGCACCTCCGTTTTTATTGCGCTGAGCCGAGTGCGCCCTTCGCGACTTCTCAAGACTACTCACCGGCGGCTGCCAGGAGTTTCCCGATCCTTCCGATTGATTGCCTGATTCTCTCGGCTGCTGCATTTTTCTGCCATCCCGGCCGGTAAGCGCCGTAATCTGAGGTTGCGAGGAGAAGCCAATGCCAAGGAGTCTGGATACCGCGCCGGAGAAGACCCAGCGAACCGAGAGCGCACGCAGGGAGCTGGCGCGCAGGATTGCCGCGCGTATCCGCGGCGAAGGCGAAGAGGCAACCGATGTGTCGGGCTTCAGCCTCTATCGGCGCAGCGCGCCAACGCCATGCCTTTCGGCGACCTATATGCCGCGGTTTGTGCTCTTCGTGCAGGGCGAGAAGCGCGTGACGCTGGGCAAGACAACCTATGTCTGCGGCGCCGGCCAGTTCATGCTCACGTCGATCGACCTGCCGGTGGTAAGCCAGGTGAGCAGGGCCAGCCGCAGCGAGCCAATCCTGGGCATACTCCTGCGTCTTGATATGCCGGCGATTCGCAGGATTTTGAGCGAAGAGGAATTTCCCGCGCGGCCGCTCGGCGAAGGCACGCGCGGCATGGCAGTGGGCCACTGCGGTCCCGAACTGCTTGATGCATGCACCCGGCTTGTAGACCTGCTCGACACGCCAGAGGACATCGCCTTCCTGAGCCGGCTCATTCAGCGCGAGATCATCTATCGCCTGCTGCGGAGCCCTCAGGGCGCGCACCTCTCGGCAATTGCCACGCTCGGCGAACAGAGCAACCGCACCGCCCGCGTCGTCGCATGGCTGCGTGCCAATTACGCGCATCCTCTGCGCGTCGAAGAGCTGGCCGAGATGGCGCAGATGGGCGTCTCCACGCTCCACCATCACTTTCGGACCCTCACCGCCATGAGCCCGCTCCAGTATCAGAAGCAGCTCCGTCTGCACACCGCGCGCGAACGCATGCTGGCCGAAGGCCTCGACGCGGCGGGCGCGGCGTACTCAGTCGGCTACGAAAGCGCCAGCCAGTTCAACCGCGAGTACAGCCGCTTCTTCGGCCAGCCGCCGATGCGCGACATCAAAGCCCGCCTCCTCGCCGGCGCAACTGCCTCAGCCGCCACCCTTTGAATCCCCGCCGCTGATCGCCGTCCCTACGTCCCTTAGCCCCTTAGTCCCTCAGTCCCTACATTCCCCTTCCCCTCGAACTTCGAGTGGTGTACACTCTCTTTACCTAGAAGTCCGAGTGGAGAGGCGGCCGCACCATGAAACGACCCGCGCCAGATGCCGAAATGCTCAAGGGAACCCTCGACATGATGATCCTGCGCACGCTGATTGGCGGCGATGCGCACGGACACACGATTGCGAAGATCATCGAGCGCACCTCTGAAGATGTACTCGAGGTCGAGCAGGGCTCGCTCTATCCCGGGCTGCACCGCCTTGAAGATCGCGGCTGGGTTTCTTCCTACTGGGGCGCAAGCGAGAACAACCGCAAGTCGCGCTTTTACCGCCTCACCGCAGCCGGCCGTAAGCAGTTGATGCGTGAAACCAATCGCTGGCGCCAGATGACGCGCGCCATTGGCCTCGTCATGGGCGAAGAGGTCATGGGCGAAGAGCCGGCAACAGAAGGAGGCTCCAAATGAGCATCAGAAGATTCTTCCGCCGCGAACACTCGGACGCGGAAGTGCGCGCCGAGATGCATGCCTACCTCGAAGAAGAAATCGCCGACAACATCGCTCGCGGCATCTCCCCTCAGGAAGCTCGCCGCCAGGCCAGCGTCAAGCTCGGCAGCCAGCAGCGCGTGCGCGAGACGCTGTGGCAGCAGAACACCTGGCAGGGCCTCGCGAAGCTCGGCCTCGATCTGCGCTATGCCATGCGCACCCTCGCTCGCACGCCCGGCTTCTCGCTCATCGCCGTCCTTGTCATGGCCCTCTGCATCGGCGCAGCGACTTCCCTTTTCACCATCGTGCGCTCGGTGCTGCTGCGGCCGCTTCCATTCCGTGATCCCGATCAGCTCGTGATGCTCTACGAGCACTGGCGGGCCGCCGCCGCCAACGCCGACGGCTTCAACTACAACGTTGTTGCCCCGGGCGACTTCTACGACTGGCGCTCCCAGACCAACGGCTTCGAGGACATGGCCATCTGGCGCTATGCCCAGTTCAACCTCACCGGCGCGCGCGGCGAGCTGCCTGAAGTCCTGAATGCAGGTATCGGCTCGTGGAATCTTTTTCCGCTGCTCGGAGTGCACCCGGTCTATGGGCGCAACTTTACTGAGCGGGAAGACCACCCGGGCAACACGGTTGTGATGCTGACGTGGAGCCTTTTTGAGCGGCGCTTTGCCGCCGACCCGTCGATTGTGGGACGACAGATTCATCTCGACGGCAAACCCTTCACGGTGGTGGGCGTGCTGCCTCCGTCGTTTCTGTATCCCGAGGCGAGGATGCAGCTGTGGGTGCCGTATCAGGCGCTCGTGAGCGCCGAATTCCTGAAGCACCACGATTATCATCAGTCCTTTGTCGTGGCCCGTCTCAAGCCCGGCGTCCCACTCGCGAGCGCCGTCAGCCAGGTCGATGCGCTGCAGTATCGCGAGCACCTGGCTTATCCCGGCGCGCCCGTTGCCGAGGATGCCGTCGCGCGCACCATGAACGACGACCTGGCCAGGAACGTGAAGAAGCCTCTGATCGTTCTCATGTCGGCCGTTGGCTGCATGCTGCTCATCGGCTGCCTCAATGTTGCCAACCTTCTGATCGCCCGCGGCGCTTCGCGTCAAAGAGAAATCGCGATTCGCAGCGCCCTTGGCGCCCAGCGATCCACGCTGATACGCGGGCAGATGATGGAGAGCCTCATCATCTGCGCAGCCGGTGGCCTCGGCGGCCTGCTGCTCTCGAGCGCTGGGACACGCTGGCTCGCTCACTCGTGGAAAGACCTTCCCACGGCGCAGGGCGTCCATCTGGATGCATCGGTTCTGCTCTTTACCAGCGCGCTGGTTTTTGCCGCCGCTGTACTGGCGGGGCTGCTGCCGGCGCTTTCGGCAACGGGGCGAACTGTTTTGAAAGCGCTTCAGACCTCGGCGCGCACGGGCAACACCGGCGCTTCACGCACAGCGCTGCGCAAGATTCTGCTGACGATCGAGATTGCGGTGACGGTGGTGCTGCTGATTGCGGCGGGGCTGCTGCTCAAGAGTTTCATGAACCTGCGCAGCACCGGCGTTGGCTCCGTTACAGACGACGTGCTGACCCTCAACTACAACCTGCCGGACAAGAAATATACGACGCCGGCGAGGCTCGTCGCCTTCAATGAGGCGCTGCTTAGCCGCCTGCGCGCGATGCCCGGCGTCCGCGCGGTTGCGCTTGGCTCGGTCCTGCCGGGCGGCGGGTACGGTGGCGACGATATCTTCTCCGTCAAGGAACATCCGCCCCTGAAGCAGGGTGAGGAGCTTCCCGATGCAATGACGCGAATTGCCGATCCCGGCTACTTCAGCGCGTTGCAGATTCCGCTGCTGCGGGGCCGCTTCTTCGCGAGCGATGACCGCCTCGACCGCGCCGACAAAATCATCATCAGCCGCGCTCTCGCGCAACGGTATTTCGCCGGTGAAGATCCCATCGGGAAGCACATACACGTGCCGGCGTACAACGACAAGATGGACTACGAGATTGTTGGTGTGGTGGGCGACACGCTGTGGCGCGTCGATCAGCCGGTCAAGCCGATGATGTACTATCCGGTCCTTGGAGGCGCCGACAACGGCTTTGCCCTTGCCGTCCACACCGCCGGCGATCCGCTCGCCTTCGCCGTTCCCGTCCAGAAGCAGATTGCCGCGCTCGACCCTGAGCTGCCCGTCACCGACGTGCTCACCCTGGACCAGATCATCGGCGAGTCCCTCGGCAATGCCAGCCTGACCGCCGCCATGGTTCTCGCCTTCGCCGTGCTCTCTCTCCTGCTCGCGTCGGTCGGCCTCTACGGCGTGCTCTCCTACCTCATGACGCAGCGCACCACCGAGCTCGGCATCCGCATCGCGCTCGGCGCGCAGCGCCAACAGGTACTGCGGCTCATGTTGATTGACGGACTGAGGCCGGCACTGCTGGGCCTTGCGGTGGGGCTGGTGGCGGGGCTTGCGACGACGCGGATCTTCACCTCAATGCTGTATGGCACGAAGGCGCTCGACCCGATGGTGATCGGCTCCGTAGTAATGACGCTGCTCGCAGTCGCGGTCATTGCCTGCCTCGTGCCGGCATGGCGCGCCTCGCGCCTCGACCCCATGCAGGCCCTGCGCATGGAGTAGACGCGGGGCCTACACTACCCAATCGTGCGAATTTTTTGATCTTATGTTTTTTCTCGTATGCGGACGATTAACACCGTCCGATCATCACGCTGTTCCCCGAAGTCCGAAACGGCATGCATTAAGTCTTCGTAGATTTCGGGCAAACTTTCCGTGGCGTGAGTCATAACTAACTGTTCCAGGCGCGCCAAGCCAAATTCTTCTTCGTTGCCATTCGCTGTTTCTATCAAACCATCGCTGACGACGACGAATAGATCCCCTGGATCGCAGTTAACTTGTGCACTTACATAACCGGGCTTCGGCATCAGTCCGAGAGGGTATTGCTCCATCGCACAGCGGTTTATGTCTTGCGAGTTCCGGCGATAATGCAATATCGCCGGGTGGCCAGCGAGTGCGAACTCGGCGTGTGAGGGTGTGCCAAATCGCAGCGCTGCCAACGTTGCATACATTGCGGGCTCTTTAACTGCAGGTAGCACAGCGTTAACGCTCTCGAGAAGTGCGGGCAGCGGCAGTTGGGCAAGCCAAGCTTGCCGCATCGCGGTTTTTAGCATGCCCATCAGAATGCCGGCGGAAATGCCGTGGCCGGAAACATCAGCGAGATACACAAGCACTCTATCGCCGTCGGCAACCAGGTCCACCAGGTCACCGCCGACCTTAGCGCTAGGGACGCTACTTCCAAAGACATCCAAATGGGGCCCGCAATACGAGATAGGCGGGACAAGCATGTTTTGAATGGCGTGCGCGAATGACAATTCGGTTTGCAGCGCCACATGCTCGACTCCTTCCGTAGTGGTAAAACTCAGAAACAAACGATAGCTGAGCATGATCGACAGAAAGACGTACGTGGCGTCAATCACGGTGCGGTGTCGCGTAAACCCGGGGGTACGCTGCTGCGACGGAAGGCGACCGAACAAAAAAAACGTGGCGAAAATCAAGAGTATCGGCACAATGATGAAACGAGGTTTACGTAGCTCCGTCAGCATCGTGACAACGCGCAATCCCCCCAGAGTCACGGCCACTAGTATGACCCCCCACAACGGATAGATACCGCCCGCGAGGAGGTCGAGAAAAAATGCGACACCGCTGAGAACAAGAAATAACGCCAAGAACACTTTGGTAGCTCGCCGAGCTGGTAAACGCAGCCAATAGCGTCTGCGCTCCCGCGTCAATCCAAAGGTGTATAGCGGGAATATCAGATCCAGGAGCCACAGGGCTGTGCGCCGTAAGCTCATTCGTTCGTGGGTTACCTGAGACGAGGCCATAATGCGATCACTGTACGGGAATTCCATGGCGCTGCCAACAATCCTCGATGCCACCTGATACCCAGCTCTAAATATGAGTAATGTCCAATTTGTCGGCAATCCTGAAGTTTGAAAACTTCAACGAGTTCAATGTGTGCATCATCGCCGCGTCACTCATCGACTCCGCAAGAAGCCTCAACGATATTGCACGTGGCAGGATTAACAAAGCAAGGAGTGTCATCTTCGCCTCCTTTGGCCTCGCAACTCTACCTTTGAGGAACAACAAATGAGAAGATGCCCTTGTCAGCTTGGGAGGCATTTCTTCTCATGAGCTATATCCAAGGCGAGGGACGGCACCAAGGAACATTGTTCCCTTTCCGATGGGTGACCTTGTTCCAGACAATCACGTATGCCGAGTGATCGACGCGTTCGTGAATGGTCTGAAAATTCGTAACAATCTCAACATCGGACTGGTGGCCCACACATTAACTTCCGACGCCCGTCCTTGCTTTTCGGTTTGTGCCCCGTTCATCGCGTTTTTGCGATGAGCGGGTCTGGGTACGCGCGGCGGTGATTGCCTGCCTCGCGCCGGCATGGCGCGCCTCGCGCCTCGCGCCTCGACCCATGCAGGCGCTGCGCATGGAATAGTGTCGGGGCCAGCACGAGGCTGTTACGAAACTCTATGCTCGGGCGCCACCTCTTCTGTGGCCCAACTTCCGAGTTGCGGGCAAGCCTTCTGTGGGACTGATCCGTGGACGGCTCCGCGATTGAGTTCGATGAGTGATTTGCCCTGGAAGCAACAACTGAGAATCAGTCATGGATTGCCGTCGAGGCGCCAACCGTGCGCAATCCGGGAAGCAGTTTTGCGTCACATAGAAGACACCGTCGGGAGTGACCCATTCACGAGACCCTGACCTGAAGCGGCTAGGGAGTCTTTCAGCGTGTTACGCTCAATGCTGAATTCTCCGGAGGCAAAATGTTCATTAAGAAGCGCGTGCTTGCGCTGTCTGGAGTTTTTGCGATTGCAGCGTCAGCGGCGGGACAGAACACGGCTCCTGCGTCCGATCTATCGGCCGATGTCCAGCAGCAGTTGACCGCGCTAACCGAGACCTATAAGTACCTGCATCGTAATCCCGAGCTCTCGCGCCACGAAGAAAAAACCTCGGCCTTCCTCGCGGAGGAACTGCGCAAGCTCGGTTACTCCGTGACGGAGCATGTCGGCAGATATACGGATGGCTCGCAAGCCGACGGCGTTGTTGCGGTCATGGAGGACGGCCCGGGACCACGTCTGCTGCTTCGCACCGACATGGATGCGCTTCCGGTCGAGGAGAAGACCGGGCTCAACTACGCATCGACATTTCGATCAACGAATGAGCAGGGCCAGGAGGTCGGCGTCATGCACGCCTGCGGGCATGACCTGCACATGACGGTGCTTCTAGGCGTGGCGCGCGAAATGGCAGCACGCAAACGCCAATGGCATGGAACACTCATCCTGATCGGGCAACCAGCTGAGGAGATCGGACAGGGTGCAAAAGCAATGCTCGCGGATCATCTGTACGACCGCTTTGGTCAGCCAGATTTTGTCCTTTCAGAACACGACACGAATGATGTTCCGGCAGGTTCCGTAGCAATTAAGGGAGGGCCTTTGCTGGCCGGTATCGCCTCGATTGACGTGACCATCCGTGGACTCGGTTCACATGGCTCGGCACCCCAGGAAGGCAAAGATCCCATCGTGCTCGCGTCAGAGTTTGTCCTTGTGGCACAGACCATCGTGAGCCGGCAGATCGATCCGCAACGGCCCGCCGTGCTTACCGTTGGGATGTTCCACGGTGGGACCAAGAGCAATATCATACCCGACGAGGTCAAGCTGGGATTATCGCTTCGCACGTATTCGCAAGACGTGCAGGATCAGATCATTGCAGACATACGCCGGACCGCAAAAGGGCTGGCTGAGGCCTACGGAGTTCCTGCGGACCGCTTGCCAATTGTCACCGTGTTGAGTACCGGGCCGGTGACGGTGAACGATGATGCCATGGCCGAACGGCTGCGCCAGACTGCAGTTTCGGCGCTTGGCAAGGATCATGTGGAACAAGCCAGGGCCCTTATGGGAAGCGAGGACGTTGGCCGGTTTACTCTTGACGGCAAGATTCCGGGCGTTATGTATTGGCTTGGTGCAGCGGATCCGGAGAAGCTGGCGGAGAGCCGGAAATCCGGCGTGCCCTTGCCCAGCTTGCATTCGCCGCTCTTCGCGCCTCTCTATGCACCGGCGATCAAAACCGGTGTAACCGCGATGACCGCCATGGCACTCGACCTTCTGAAGTAATCCTTTCAAGAACGAGGGCCGCCTGCAGTTATTCGACCGATCCACAAGCGCCTGGTCTGAGTCTGCTTGACCTGTCCAAGTGCAAGCAGAGCGAGCGCGACGCAGGCGAGTGGCGATTTCATGGCGCGATCCTATCATGCAGTATGCGAATCAGGACAATGCCTGGAGTTAGGCAATGATTCGCCGGTTATCCGGAAGTTATGCCTGCGCCGATTCTCGGTGAGTGCAAAATCGCCGAATCACTCATCGACTCCGCAAGAAGCCTCAACGATATTGCATGTGGAAGGATTAGCAAAGTTCGATTAGTGATTTGCCCTGTTACCGACAACGGACAACCAAAAGCACTTGTAAGGCTAGGCCGCAATACAACTGGCGGTCGGGTCGCCGATCCCGAAGTAGAGTGATAT
>JBATYG010000303.1:0-1830 GCA_049673945.1 Occallatibacter sp. | reverse complement strand
GTTTTCGTGGGGAACTCTGCTGTCTGCCACAGGTGGACCTCCTTGCGATCGTGACCTTCACCCGCCTGGTCGAACTGCCCGAGCGAGCGTGCAATTCAAGACTTAATGGGAATCGAAGTCCGGGAACTCACGATTCCGGTAAAGCTGCTCGGCGGCACGCGCCCATTTTAGACTTCTGCCAGCGTTTCCGTCGCCGGCAAATAGCGGCTGGCGACGGATATCTCTGGAGGAAACCCGGATCGCGATCATCATAGCGGTTTCCTCTTCAGATAGAGGTGCGGTGCGTCTTCGTTAGCTGACCGGGACAAGCCCGGCGTCCGTTTTCTCCTGCGCGGGATGCTTTCGGGCCGGCCCGTCGATGGCGATGCGTTCCTCAATGTTTCTGTAGTTGGCGATCTTGTGGGTCAGCAGCGCGTGGGCCCGCTGCAACTCGGAAATCCGGGTGGCGATGGCGGTCTGGTGGTCTTCAAGAATCTTGCGCCGTTCGATCGATGTGGCGTCGCCCATCTCCCGCAACTCCGCGTAGCGCTGCATCTCGCGGATCGGCATGCTGGTTGCCCGCATGCAGTGCAGAAAATGCAGCCACGCCTCGTCTGCGTCGGAGTAGCGCCTATGGCCGTTGCGGGCGCGCCCCACCGGCCGGATCAGTCCCACGCGCTCATAGTAGCGAAGCGTATGCGCGGTCATGCCGCAGCGCTCGGCCATGGTCCGAATGGTGAAATCCCCGTTTTGCATACTTCAACCGTACATCTTAGAGCGCGCTCGAAGTCAAGAAGGTTGTCCTGCCCGGAAATCGCGACCGGAACTCGCTGCTGCCGTGGAGCGCGCAACGGCTCCAATCACGTATCATCTGCGGCAAGCTGACCGAGGTCCAACGTGAACGAACTGTACGAGAAGATGCTGGCGGTGGCGCTGGAAGAGGCGAGGTATGGCCGTGTCGAAGGCGGCATCCCAATTGGCGCGGCGCTCTTTACGCGCGAGGGCAGGCTGCTGAGCCGGGGCCACAATCGCCGTGTGCAGCAGGGCGACCCCAGCATGCACGGCGAGACGGACGCTTTTCGTCGCGCCGGCCGGCAAAAGAGCTATCGCAACCTCGTTATGGTCACGACGCTTGCGCCCTGCTGGTATTGCAGCGGACTGATCCGGCAGTTTCACATCGGCACCGTCGTAGTGGGCGAGAGCCGCACCTTCGCCGGGGGGCTCGATTGGCTGCGCGAAAACGGTGTTGAGGTCATCGATCTCGGCAATAGCGCATGCCGCGAGCTGCTCGAAGCGTACATTGCCGAGCACCCCGAGATCTGGCATGAGGATATCGGCGAAGAGTAGTCCGCGTCTGCGGCTACAATGGCTGACGTTCCGCTTTTCAATTTTTCTGGTCTCTTCCGGAGGGTTCCTCATGCAGCGCCGCCACTTTCTTACTGCGTCTCTCGCCGCCTCTGCCGCCACGCTTGCACGCCGAGTTGCGGCACAACCCAGCGGCCGCGCCCGCGAGTTCTACCAGATTCGCCGCTATGCGCTTACGAACGGCTCGCAAATCAAGCTCACCGAAGGCTATCTGAATGATGCGCTGATTCCGGCACTCGCCAAAATGGGTATGGGGCCCGTCGGCGCTTTTCAATTGGAGTTCGGATCGGAGACGCCGGTCTATTACGTCCTCATTCCCGGCCCGTCGAGCGCGGCCCTGGTGGAACTCGACCTGACGCTGGGGAAAGATGAGGCCTTTCTGAAAGCGGCGGAGCCTTTCTGGAGCGCGCCTGCAACCGCCAATGCTTTTGAGCGCGTCGAGTACTCAATTCTTGAGGCCTTCGAGGGCTGGCCGAAGCTCGTTCC
>JBATYG010000302.1:0-7501 GCA_049673945.1 Occallatibacter sp. | reverse complement strand
TTCGATCGAAACCTCATTTGCTCCGATCTCGCCAAGCCCGCAGCGAAACGGCCTCTGTTCCAGTTTGGGGTAGAATACCCACACCCGAAGATGTCCATTGAGAGTCTCGGTTGCTGGCTCCGTTCCGCTCCGTCTGCCATTTGCCGGCGATAGGATGGAGCGCCCTGGCAACCTAAGTAGCTAATGGCGCGGAAAAAATGGCTGATCGATGATACGAAACACGCGGCAATGTTGTTATCTACAGTGAGCGGCACTACGGAATTCAGCTCGCCGCGAAGAATCAGATCGAGGAGAAGAGAATATGAACGCAAAGAGGGTGGTACTCTTCGGGGGCGCCGCGGTGATCGTCGCGGGAGGCCTGATCTATTCGCTCGGCATCTATCCGCCAGCTTCCGGCCGTGACGGACAGGGCGCCATCGGTGAGCGCCAGGTTTATCGTGCCGACCAGCCAGCGGACGCGTCTGTCGCCCCGGGCGATGCGCCGGTGGCAATGGCAGCGAACGCCGTCCCGTTGAAGAACAGCCAGATCTCTCAGCTGACAGATGGACAATTGGTTCAGATGAATGGCCAGATGTATCGGTTGAACGCCGGCCAATTGGTTGGACTGATGAACGGCCAAATGTATAAGTTGAACGGCCAAATGCTCCGATTCAGCAATGGCGCCTTCTATCAATTGAACGGCCAACTGGTTCAGATGAACGGACAGATGCGTCAGTTAAACAGCGGCCAACTGGTTCAGATGAATGGCCAGATGTATCAGTTGAACAGCGGTGGATTGGTTGCGCTGATGAATGGCCAGATGTTTCACATGAACGGGCAAATGCTCCGATTTACGAACGGCCAGATCTATCAAATGAATGGACAGTTGGCTAACCTGATGAACGGTCAACTACAGAACGGCGTGCACGAGTAACAGGCATTCGATAAGCAGGCTCCTTCCCCCATTCAGCGGCGTCCTTCAAGGATCTCGTCTGAACCTGCTGAGGCCCGGGGACCAGTTGATGGATCGCAAGTCGGTAGGGGGCGGGATCAGGTTCGGACGAAAGGTAGATCGGGCCAGTGGCCTTTGCGCCTTAATGCTCTGCGCGACGCTGGCAATCGGTTTCTCGGCGAGAGCCGAGCCGCGTCTTTACACCCAGGAAACCAAACACTTTCGGATCATCTATTACTCCCCCGCGCACGAATATCTTGCTCCCCTACTGATTCGCTCGCTTGAGAACGCCCTGCAATTCTATCGAGTGGAGTTCGGCTACCAACCTCAGGAGAAAATTACCGTCCTCATTCAGGATTTTGATGACTCTGGATATGGCGCTGCCGGAACAGTGCCTACTGACTTCATTCAGATGGGCATCGAGCCATTCCATCTGGTCTTCGAGACATTGCCCTCGGCAGAGCGCATGGGGCTGATGTCCAGGCATGAGTTGATGCATATCGTGATGGGCGATCAGACCGCCCCGCGCGACGCAATGTTCCGCAAGATTTTCGCGGGCAAAATCATGCCCAATACCGACGATCCAATATCGATCCCGTTCAGTTTCCTGGGCAGCCCACGAGTGTACTCTCCGCGCTGGTTTCATGAGGGCGCGGCGGTGTTCATGGAAACGTGGCTGGGCGGCGGTTTTGGACGTGCGCTGGGCGGGTACGACGAGATGGTATTTCGCGCCATGGTCCGTGACCATCGATATATATACGACGTGGTGGGCCTCGAGTCGGAAGGGACGTCCGCAGACTTTCAGGTCGGCGCGAATTCGTATTTGTACGGTACGCGCTTCATGAACTATTTGGCTCTCCAGTATGGGCCTGAGAAGCTTACCTCATGGATTGTCCGAACCAACTCGAGTGATGCGTATTTTGAGAAAGACTTCCGCGAAGTATATGGCGTGTCTCTCCGCGATGAATGGCACCGGTGGATCGAGTTCGAGCGAGAATGGCAGGAATCAAACCTGAAAACGATCCGACGCTATCCGGTGACAGCAGTGAAGCCTATCTCACCGAAAATCCTCGGATCGATTTCGCGGTCATACTACGACGCGAAAACGAATACGATCTACGTCGCCGTTCGGCACACTGGCCCGATGCCGTATCTTGCAGCGATTCATCTCGACTCCGGGAGTGTGGAACATCTCACCGATGTGCGCGGCGGCACGCTCTATGATGTCACATCGCTCGCCTTCGATCCTGATGGCCGCCGGCTTTTTTTTACGACCAACAATGCGCGCGGTCTGCGCAGTCTGTATGTTTTCGATCTGAAAAGCAGGACGACGACCCTCCTTGTGCGCGATCTGCGGGTTGGCGATCTTGTTTACTCCCGCAACGACAGGTCGCTTTGGGGAGTGCGACATGACAATGGTCTCTCGAGCATCGTCCGCTTGGAGCCGCCGTTCAAATCGGTAAAAGTGCTTTATACCCTCCCATACGCCTCGGACTTCTTCAACCTCGACCTTTCGCCGGATGGCACGCAGTTGACCGGCGCGCTCAGCGATGAGTCCGGGACACAACGACTCGTGCGGTATCAAACAGCCGATCTTCTATCAGGCAAACCTTCGCATGAGGTCTTGTACAATTTCAAGTTCAATTCACCGGACAGCTTCACCTATTCGCCGGACGGCCGTTATCTGTTCGGGTCGTCATATCTGACCGGCGCGTCGAATTTGTTTCGGTTCGATCTCGAGACCAAGAAGCTCGACGCTCTCAGCAACACCGAGACCGGGCTGTTCAGGCCGCTGCCGCTTCCGGATAACACTCTGGCGGCGTTTGATTATTCAGCCCAAGGTTTTCGTCTTGTGAACTTGCCGCTCCAGGTAATCGACGATGTAAACGCGATACCTTACCTGGGGCAAGCGGTCGTCGAAAAGTATCCAAAATTGAAATCGTGGAATTTGCCGTCGCGCAATAACATCGACGACCTCAAGTTGCGCACTTACGCCGGCGTGTACCGGCCGATGCACAGCCTCGAGTTGCAGTCGATCTATCCCATCGCGCAGGGCTATATCGATGCCAAGGCCGGAGGAGTGCGCCTTGACTTCGGAGACAGCTTGGGACTGAGCCACATCACGACAACATTGTCTTATTGTCCGGACGAAGCGCTGGCCATGAGGGATCGATTCCATGTCGGATTGGAGGCCAGATACTGGGACTGGCTGCTCTCCGGGTACTTCAACAAAGCCGACTTTTACGATTTGTTTGGGCCGACTAAAGTCTCGCGTCGCGGATTCGGGTTAGTGGTGGAGAAGAAGAAAAACTTCATTCACGATTCGGATCGCACGCTGGACCTGGCCATGGATCTGGCAGGGTACTCCGGCCTGGATAAGTTACCTGACTATCAGAATGTCACCGCCTCGCATCCGGATTTCGTCGGCCCTACGGCGGGACTGGCTTACTCGGATTTACAACAATCGTTAGGCGCGATCGAAAGCGAAAGCGGGGTGCAGTGGAACCTAAATTCGGAGATTGACGATACGTTTCCAAAGATATTTCCACGCGTGTGGGGCGAATACACCCGCGGATTCCTTCTCCCGCTCAGAAATTCATCTCTATGGATCCGCTCCTCCGCCGGCAAGGCGTTCGGCGACGCGAGCGACCCCTTCGCGAACTTCTACTTCGGCGCCTTCGGCAACAACTGGATAGACAAGGGCAATTTCAGCCGCTATCGCGAATACTATAGTTTTCCAGGCGTCAAGATCGATCAGATCGGGGCAAACAGCTTCGCGAAGTCCTTGGCCGAATGGGATCTGACGCCGTTGCATTTCCGCGATCTCGGGCACACGATGCTTTACTGCAATTGGGCAAGGCTTGCGCTCTTTACCGGAGTTCTTGGCGCGAATCCGGCCAGCGATCAGCGAAGCGGCTACGTAGATGCCGGAGCTCAGATCGATTTCCGGCTGGTGCTGTTCTCTCAGATCAAATCGACTTTCTCGACCGGGTACGCGGCGGCGCGCGATGACAACGGGCACATCGGAAACGAGCTCATGATCTCCCTGAAGATCTACTAAACACATCGCAGGCCTCGCTTACCGAAGGCCGCACCGCCGGGTCGCGATCGAGCATGCGCAGAATCAGCGCATCGATTTCCGGAGGAATGTCAGCGCGCACTGCGGAGGGAGCAGCGACGACCCGGCATTCGATAGCCTCGAATACGTCCAATGGAGTGTCGCCACCGAAAGGGTGCCGTCCGGCCCACAACTCGTAGAGCAACGTGCCCAGCGAAAACACATCTGAAGCGCTGCTCGCCACCTCGCCACGCAATATTTCAGGAGACATGTAAAGCAGCGTGCCCGACAGCGTGCCAGATATGGTTCCGGACGCGCCTCTGAAGTTTGCCTCCAGGCGTACGGGTCCGGCAAGGCGGGCGAGGCCAAAATCCAAAATCTTCAATACTCCGTCTTTGCGAAGGATGATGTTCTCTGGCTTGATGTCGCGATGCAGGATTCCTGCAGCGTGGGCTGCGGCTATCGCGCGAGAGGCCTGTTCGCCCCAATCGATGGCTTGCGCGCTGTCGACCGCGCCGGCGTTCATCAGTTGGCGAAAGGTGGAACCCTCAATCCATTCCATTGCGATGAACAATCCAGCAGGCGAATCTCGGATTCACAAACCGTCACGATGTTGGGATGGTGGAGTGAAGACGCTGCGCGGGCCTCCGTCTCGAAGCGGTCAACTGCTTGCGGACTCAACGCAAGGTGGCGTCGCAGAATCTTGAGGGCGATCGGGTTTCCTGATGAATCATGCGCCAGATAGACCTCGCCCATTCCGCCCGTGGTGATCAAGGAATCAATTTCATACTTTCCGACCCTCTGACCGACGGTAAGCGTGCCGGGCTGACGCTCCAGCAGGTCGGCCACGAGATGAGCGGGCGGCACAGCGAAGAACTCGTTGTCGTTCGTCTTGAGCAGCGATTCAATTTCCGCCCTTACGGGCGCACTAACCGAAGCGAGCAGAGCATTGCGCTCTTGTACTGAAAGCTCGACCGCTTCGTGAAAGAGGCGTTCGATCTCTTCCCAATCGGACTGGGCGTTCATGACCTCTCGCCGTTCATCTCGCGGATCAGCCAAGTGCGCGCCATTCGCCAATCGCGGTTTACGGTAACAACAGATACTCCCAACGCCTCGGCCGTCTCCTCGATACTGAGGCCTCCGAAATAGCGCATTTCGACAATCTTGCTTTTGCGCGCGTCGATCGCCTCGAGACGTTCGAGCGCTTCATGAAGAGCCACAACCTCTGCGGCTTCCTGATGCACAGCTAGTTGAACGTCTTCAAGTGAAATTGTGATTCCACCGCTGCCACGCTTTGCAGCACGGCGGCTTCGAGCATGATTCACTAGAATCTGCCGCATGGCAGTGCAGGCGACAGCAATGAAATGGCACCGATTCTGATAGGAGGCGTTCTCAGCCCCCGCCAGCTTGAGGAATGCCTCGTTGATCAGCGCCGTAGGCTGGAGCGTGCCCTCGTTCCGCCAGTCCCAGGAGTGTCGTGCGATGCGATGCAGCTCGTTGTATACGAGGGGCATCAGCTCGTTGAGCGCGTTTTGGTTCCCCTGGTTCCAGGCGGCCAGCAGGCTGGTCACTTCGCCTTGAGAGTTCACCTTTTACCTCGGCATGATATGACATCATACGCAGATTTTCGTTGGCAATCCGCTCGTTTTATCGGCAATCCTCTTCGTTAGATCTGGCGAACTCCTTGCCGAAGACGATGCATTTCCCACAGATCGCGCGGAGTCTGGGAAAGCAGCGGCCGGACTGCCAACATTCCGGTGGGCCCGATGCTCTTCTCCAGATATTTCAATTCGGCAAATAGACTCTCCAATTCAGGGTCTGGGGGAATCTCCAGGCCGACTTCACGAAGCATGAGTTCGCTCTTGGAGCGTGCACTGATTTCGGCGGTCACTTGCAGAAGTGACAGCATATCGCCGCGCACTGCCGGGGGGAAGACCTCCTGCAGATTCATTAAGTAGGCACCGATTCGGGTCTGATGGAACTCTTTGGAACCGATCATGCTGAGGACGTCTATGTCCTCGTCAAGTTTGCCTCCGAGCCACCTTCGTAAGGACTGTTCGCTGAAATAGAAAACGAAGCCAAGGATCACAGGAAGGCCAACAACGGCCGCTACCGTCGATGCCACGGGCGACTGCAGGTTTTGATTGAACAGCGAGTGAAGCACAACTGCTACAAGGACACCCGGCGCAAAGAGGCGCAAGCCACGCCAACCGCGGCTCTCGTGCAGAAATGCAGAGATGGTCGCCGCTAGCGCTGCTACACCCCCGTGCATGATGGCGGTACCAAAGCCGCGCAATATCCAAATACTGACGCCTTTTCCCTGCAGAATCGGCAGGTAAGATAGGTTTTCGATCAGAGCGAATCCCGCGCCAACTGCGAACCCGCAGATGGCCGAGTCCGCCATGAACGCAACCCTTGCTGTCGCAATTAGAAAGATCCAGAAAGAGGCCTTGGCTAATTCCTCCACCACTGGTGCACCCAGGCGGGCGTACTGATCCTGGTATACGGGAAAATGCCGAAATATGAAGGTATTGAATGCGAAACAAAGTTCCGCCGCCAAAGCGCCGGCTGTGAGCGCGGAGAAGACCGTACGCGCCGAGACCAATTTGTAGCTGTCAAGCCCCTGCAGAGCCCCAAGAAACAGGAGCACGGGGCTCAAAGCCAACGCGAATCGAGCGAGATCGTGAAGGTGCATAAAGGTCTGCATCAGGGGTTCGCCGAGATCCCGAATGTCAGCCGGTTACAACCTCGTTCGCGGCGATAAGTCAGCGACCTGGCGAAGGACTTCAGCAGCAAGATACCCAGACCCCCGATCGGCCGTCGCGCTAAATCGAGCGTCAGATCTGGCGGACTGATCTCCAGGGGATCGAACTCAATACCTTGATCCGAGACTTCGACGGTCAACTGGCCCGGTTCCGGGACCGAGTATGTCACGGTTACAGGGCCCGCAGCGCATTCTGGATAGGAATAGCGCGATATGTTTACCAAGATCTCCTCGATCAGAAGGTCCAGCTCAAGCATGCGCGATTCCGGTAAGTTTGCTTCCCGTGCTCCGGTCCTGACGAACGCCCTAGCTGGGCCGAGTGACTCGCCTTTTGCGACCAGCGTCAACGATTGAGGTGTTCCCGGCAAGGCCCTCGCTCAGCCCTCCATCAGCGCCGATTCTAATGAGTCGTGCAGGCAGAGAACCTGGTTGAGCCTGGTAATTTCGAACACCTGCTGGACCAGGCCGGATAGACGGCAAATCCGGAGTTCTCCGCCTCTTTCTTGCAACTTCTGGGCGATTACGACAAAAGAACGAAGTCCCATGCTGCTCACATATTTGAGATCGCCTAAGTCGATGACTAGTCTCGTAATCCCTTCTGAGAGGCAGGACAAACACTGCTGTTCAAATTGACCAGCGTTTTCGGCGTCCATGCGACCAGCCACATTCAACACGACCTTACCCCCGACTTGGATCCGATCAATTGTCACGGTACACCTAGGTTGCCTCAGTTAGGGACGAACGTCAA
>JBATYG010000301.1:0-1541 GCA_049673945.1 Occallatibacter sp. | reverse complement strand
GATGGGCGTGCCTGCTGCGGCATAACAAGAAGGTCCCGCTCTTTTCTCTGCTGGGGACGCAGGTGATTGGATTCACGGCAGTGGCGCTGATCGGGCGGGTGGCCGATCCGGTGCGGCCCTATCTTGTGGCGAAGAAGACGGGCCTGCCGCTGAGCAACCAGATCGCTGTCTACATCGTAGAGCGGCTCTTCGATGCCGGCACGACAGCGCTGCTGTTCTCATCCGCCATTCTTCTAACGGCGTGGTTTGGCGCGCCTGGCGCGCTGCCCCACGCTGAGCTGGTAAAGAGGGCAGGCTATTGGGGGATGGCGCTGACGATAGCTGGAGCACTCTTTCTGGTGCTTGTGCGGCTCGCCGGGGGAACGGTTGCGGCGATCCTCGAAGGGGCGCTCGGCGTGCTCTCGAAGAAGATTGGACAGGCTGTGGGCGATAAGGTTCGCGAGTTTCGCGAGGGCCTGAATATCATGCGATCGTTTGCGGATTTCGGGATCGCGATCGCAACATCCATGGGCATGTGGTTGCTGATTGCCGCGGCTTATCTTGAAACGGCAAGAGCTTTTGTAGCCAGCCCGGAGCTGGCGTCGATGACGGCGGCCAAGTGCATTCTGCTCATGGTGGTCAGCGGCGTGACGAGCATCATTCAGCTCCCGGTGATCGGCTGGTTCACCCAGATCGGGTTAGTGGCTGCCGCGATTTCAAGCTTTTTTGGGGTGCGGCCCGAGGCGGCTACGGCATGCGCGGCGATGATCCTGATTGTCACCTTTTTGAGCGTCGTTCCGATCGGGCTGGTGTGGGCGCAGGTGGACAACATCAGCCTGCGCAAGGTGACGGTTGAAAGCGAGCACGCCGAGGAAGACCTGGAAGCAGCGAAGGCGGCGGAATGATTTCAGCGGACCTTATTTCAGCGAATCTTATTTCAGCGGATCTGGGCTGTTTCTGCCCGTGAGAATCGAATGCGTTCGGGCGCGACGGCGCCTCCGGTGAGAAGCATGCTCATGGCCTGCTCCATGGTGAGATCGGTCTCGACGACGCGATCGAGGGGCAGAACCTGCAGGAAGGCCGATGTGGGGTTGATGGCGTTGGGGAGCAGCACGGCTGCCAGCTCCTGCCCGGTGCTGGAATCAACGAGGGTGCGGGTGAGAAACCCGATGCTCTTGTTGCCGGCCATGGGGAAATCAACGAGGACGACGCGCTGGCTGGTCTCCTTGTTGGCCATCATGGTGTCGAGAAGCTGGCGCACGGCGGAGTAGACCTTGGCGACGAAGGGAAGCCGCTCAAGGACGGCCTCGAAGAGATTGAAGACCTGACGGCCGATGACGAGAGACGTGATTCTGCCGACCAGATAGAGCACGACGAGCGTGAGCAGAACGGCAAGGACGGGCGGCGCCCAGGGTTGCGCAAGCCATTGTTTGGGCAGCTCACCGCTGAGCGCATGAACGGCCGGCAACCCGGCGCGCGCGAGATTGCCCAGGACGAAGCTGAAGACGAGCCAGGTGATCAGCAGCGGTCCGATGGTGATAACCCCTGCAAGGACGTTTCTC
>JBATYG010000300.1:0-2182 GCA_049673945.1 Occallatibacter sp. | reverse complement strand
GGCTCCGAAATTGTTCGCGCCGACAATCGCGACAAGAGCGGCATCAACAACGACTTTCTCTGCGCGAAAGGCCGCTTCGGCTTCGACTTCGTCGAGAATCCCGAGCGTCTCACGACTCCGCTGGTTCTCAACACCGCGGGCGATCTCGAGCCCGCAACCTGGGAGCACGCGCTGCGCTTCGCCGCAGGCAGGCTCACTGAAATCCGCGACAGCAAGAGCAGCGACGCCATCGGCGTCATCGGGTCGAACCTGACGACGAACGAAGAGAATTACCTGCTGCAGAAGTTTGCCCGCACCGTACTGCGCACCAACAATATCGATCACGAGCGCACCGCGGACTATGCGGCCTTTGCCAGTGCCCTTGCCGGCAATCGCCATCGCGCAGCAGGGCTGCGGGAGATTGCCAATGCGCCCGCGATCCTGCTCATCGGCGGCAATCCCACGGACGAGCATCCACTGCTCGCCTGGGAGCTGCGCACCAACGTGCGCCTCAATCATGCCAAGCTCTACATCGCCAACACGGTGCCCATCAAGCTTGAGCGCCAGGCGCGCAACACACTCCGTCTTCCAGCGGGCGGATACAACAGACTGACCGCTTACCTTGACGGCTCCGACACGACGCTCGGCGATGCGGCATTCCGCGACGCGGTTCTGACCGAAGGATCTCTTCTCGTCACCGTCGGCGCTGACTTTACCGGCTCGCAGCTCGAGTCGCTCATCCAATGGGGGTTGAAGCGCGAGAACGTGCGTTTTGCCTGCCTCGGCGACCACGCCAACTCACGCGGCGCGGCCGACATGGGCCTGCTGCCTGACATGCTGCCGGGCTACGTTCCCGTCGGCGCTCCGGCGGCTTTCGGAAGCGAATACCCTGGGCTGCCCTCCACACCCGGGAAGTCACTCGAACAGATGCTCAGCACTGCGGTCTCCGGAGCACCGGGCGCGCTCCTCATCGTCGGCGCGAACCCCTTCTCAAAGACTGCTGCCACGCCCGCATCACTCAAGGAGACCTTCCTCGTTGTGCAGGACATCTTCCTCACCGAGACCGCGGCGCTGGCTGACGTTGTCCTCCCCGCAACGAGCCTCTATGAGAAGACCGGCACCATCACCAATACCTACGGCGACCTGCAGCTTGCGCGCAAGGCTGCCGATCACGCGGGAGTCAAGCCGGACTTCGAAATTCTCGTTCGTCTTGCTGACGCCATGGGCGCAGACGTCAAGAAACTTGTTCCCTTCGGCAAGGGCGGCGTCACCGCTGATCTCGGCCAGTCCCGCGGAGCACAGGCAGGCGAGGCCGACCGCCACGCCATCTGGCTCGCCGCTAATGGCCTTGAGCCGAAGCTGAGCCCCTTCGATCCGCTTGCAGTACTCGACGAGATTGAGCGCCTCGTCCCCGGATACAAACTTGATCGCCTCACTCTCTTCGGAGGCAACGACGTGCCCACTGAGCCTGGCTTTGTGCCCGTCTCTACCCTTACCGCCGCGGCCCATGTTAGCCCGGCGCATGATGGACTCTTCACGTCTGGAACGCTCGGACGCTATAGCCAGGCCCTGAGGGAACTCGAAATACACCAGGAATCGCTTCCGGCCGAAGCAGTCGCTGATTAGCTTTTTGTTTGCAAGAGAGGCAGAAGACTCGTGACGATTGTGCAGTTTTTTTTGTGGAGCCTGATCAAGGTAGTGCTGGTGACGGTGGTGCTGTTGATCTCCGTCGCCTACACCGTGCTCCTTGAACGCAAGCTCGTTGGCCGAATTCAGAATCGCTGGGGACCCACCCGTGTCGGACCCTTCGGATTGCTGCAGCCACTCGTCGATGGAGCCAAATCCTTTCTTAAAGAAGACATCATTCCCACGGCCGTCTATCGGCCGCTCTACTTGCTTGCCCCGGTGATTTCGCTGAGCTGCGCGCTGATCCTGATCGCCGTCGTCCCCTTCGGATCGCCTGAGATTACCGGCCCTGGCGGCTTTCACTTTTTCCAGATATCCGACGTCAACATCGGGCTGCTCATCGTTCTCGGCGTCACCTCGATGGGTGTCTACGGTATTGCACTCGCCGGCTGGTCTTCGAATAACAAATATTCTCTGCTCGGCTCGCTGCGCTCCTCGGCACAACTCATCAGCTACGAACTGGCTCTGGGCCTATCGCTCGTCGGCGTGGTGCTGCATGCGCAATCGCTCAACCTTC
>JBATYG010000299.1:0-4082 GCA_049673945.1 Occallatibacter sp. | reverse complement strand
GTCGTCACTCGAGTGGATGGCTCGATGGTGATGTTCTTTCAACCAAGCTCAACCCAGGCGATGTCGTCGTCGTGCCACAGAAGATCATCGGCGGCTCGTTGTTCTGGAGAAATCTGCTGACTGCCGGACAACTGGCCGCGTCCATCGCGATCACTGCCGGCGTGGCGGCATCAGCCCTGTAGGCACGCACCTTCCAAGGTGAAGACATTTTCACTGATTGCGATGTGCAAGATAATGACTCTTACTCTTCAGGCCGCTGCTTTCTCCGATCCAAAAGATGAAGTGCTGGTTTGCGCGTCTGACATTGCGTTGCACTGTGTGGGCGGCCCATTAACTGCACACCATGATGCCGCTCTCACTCTGACACTTTCCTATCGATCGCCTGGGAGGACTAGCCAATGAACGCAGTTCTTCCTACGCAGGAGCTGGAGGAGACGATGCAGGTTGGCCGTGAGCCGATCTGGGCGATCCGCGCCATGTTGCTCTGGAAGCATCGCCGCACGCTTGCACGGGTCATCGCGGTTTCTCTGCTGGCAAGTCTCGCGATATCGCTCGCCATCCCCAAGCAATACACGTCCACCACGAGCATCATGCCGCCGGATCAGCAGGGCTCCAGCGCAATGCTGTTGGCGGCGCTGGCAGGGCATTCCGGGGGTCTCGGGGCGTTGGGCAGTCTTGCGAGTGGCTTGCTGGGTGGACACACGTCCACCGCCTTATTCATTGACTTACTGCACAGCGGAACCGTGAGCGGTCACCTCATTGACCGGTTCGACTTGCAGCATGTTTACCACAAGCGCTATCGCATCGATACCGCTAAACATCTTGCGCGACGCACCAAGATCACGGAGGACAAGAAGAGCGGCGTCATCACGATTGCCGTCGAGGATAGAAGCCGAGTGCGCGCTCGTGATCTGGCGCAGGCATATCTTGATGAACTCAACAAGCTCGTCACACTAACGAATACTTCAGCCGCCCATCGAGAGCGTATCTTCATCGAACAGCGCCTGAATGCGGTTCGAGCGGATCTGGAAGACGCCGAGCTGCAGTTGAGCCAATTCTCGAGCAAGAGCAGCACGGTCGACATCAAGGAACAGACTCGCGCCATGGTCGACGCTGGCGCACGCGTGCAGGCTGAGCTCCTGGTCGAGCAGTCGGGCCTCCAGTCGCTGCGCCAGATTTATGGCGATGGCAATGTACGGGTGCGAGAAACCGAGGCGCGAATTGCGAGCCTGCAAGGTGAGCTGAAGAAAATGACCGGGTCGTCTAGTCCCCTAACAGCGGAAGAGATTCATGATGGCAGCACCACATCAGCTGGCGACGACGATAAGGGTGAGCTGTATCCTCCCTTGCGCCAGCTTCCGAGGCTCGCCGTTCCATACGCTGATCTCTATCGCCGCGTGAAAGTCCAGGAGGCCATGTACGAGTTTCTTACCCAGCAGTATGAAATGGCTCGGATCGACGAGGTCAAGGATGTTCCGGTTGTCAGCGTGATCGATGCCCCTGGACTACCAGAGAAGAAGTCATTTCCTCCGCGGATGCTGCTCACGTTGCTGCTCACGCTCATTTCGTTCGCGAGCGCATCGGCGGCAATCCTTATACGCGATCACTGGGCGAAGATCGATCCTCGCGACCCACGCAAGGCGCTCACAGCAGCGGTTTTGCCTGTGGTGCGCCAGCGAGCGCGTTGGTTTTTGGGGCGAAAGCAAGATGGCCGTATGAGGTCACACAAGGTCCAGGAGGAATCGCAATTGTGAAGATTCTCATTGACGCAGCCTCATACGCCTCGAATATTTCTGGCATTCAGCGTCATGCGTGCAATGTGGTGCGCTGTCTTTTGCAGCAGCAGGAGGTGTCCTTTGTCCACCTGGTTATCGCTCCCTGGCAGCGAAAGCTGATACAGACCGCCGGCATCGAGCCGGACGCCCGGCTTTCAATCCATATTGCCCAGATGGAGCCAGGCTCACTGAGTCGAAATTTCTGGCACTACCGAAAGCTCCCGAAGCTTGCGGCCCGGCTGCAAGTCGATCTGGTCCATCTCACCTATCCCGTGCCGGTACATGCTGCCTCGTTTCACTGTCCCACGATCGTGACGCTGCACGATATGTATCCCTACGAGATCCCGATGAACTTTGGGTTCCCAAAATTCATCTTCAATCGCCTGATCCTGAAGCAATGTATTAACAACGTGGACGCCATCGCCTGCGTTTCCGACGCTACGCTCCGCCGCTTAGAGCAGTACTCATCGGCTGCAGTGCGGCGAAAAGGCGTCCGGATCTACAACTGTGTCGAGGCGCAGTCGGTCTGCTCCTCGCAGTCTCCGATTCCCCGTTGGCAGGGTGAGCCATTTCTGCTCTGTGTCGCGCAGCATCGCCACAACAAGAATCTTTTACTGCTGATCCGGACCTATCATAGACTGCTGCGCTCTGGACATATCGCTTTGAATACCCGGCTCGTCATTCTCGGAATTGCTTCACAGGAAACGCGAAAGATTCAAACATTGGTGTCCAGACTGTGCCTGGGCGAAAGCGTTTGCTTTCTTCAAGGGTTGTCAGAGGCGGATCTGCAATGGTGCTACACCCGATGTGAAGCTGTCGTGGCTCCCTCTTTGACTGAAGGTTTTGGGCTGCCAGTTGCTGAAGGCCTTCTCGCTGGATGTCGGATTGTTTGTTCGGATATACCTGCCCACCGGGAAATTGGAAACGGCCTATGCAGGTTTGTGGCATTGGGACGAGACGCAGAGATAGCTTTCGCAAAGGAAATTGCGGAGGCCCTCAAGGATCCGAAGGGAAAGCCTGTCGTTCTTCCTCAGTTTTCCGCTCCCGTTCTCGCGAAGCAATACATTGGCCTCTATCGCAGGCTCCTGGCTTCTCCCATTCTTACGGAGAACGTGAGAGCCTCTGCTTCGATCAGCGTGCCGGCATCGGATAGGCGGTCTCTATGAACCCAAGGGATCGTGTGTACCCGCCGCCCGCAGGAGGTAAGGCATAATGAGCGCGTCTGAATCTGTCACGCCGCGTCTCTATGACGAGTCTCTAGCGGCTTCTCGTCCAGAATCGCGCGCGGCCTCGAATCACCAGTTTCGGAGCATGTTGGCGGCAGTCCAAGTGATAGCCGACTTTCTAACTTGCAGCGCGGGAACTCTCGGGGCTTATTTTCTTGCTGCTTCGTTATCTACCAGCGGACATTTTCAATATCCCCTGCGCGAAGCCACGGCAGTGAGTCTCAGTGTCTCCATCGTCGCGGTGCTTCTTCTGCACCGGAGCGGGGCATATCGCGGGAGCGGCGGCCTGCTCCAGATTCGGGAAACGGAACGCGCAATTCGCATCCCCATACAGTCCGTCTTTATCATGCTCCCATTCGGCCTTCTCTTGAACCTAACGTTCGCCAGATTGGCCTTTCTCATCGCGCTTGTCTTGATTCCAGTCTTGCTGATCCTGGAAAAGCATGTCTTCGTTGCGGCAATCCGCGGACTACACGTCAAAAGATCCGGAGCGGACCGAGTGATACTGTACGGGATAGGAGACGCCGGCAAACGCATCCTTTCGGTTCTTTCCTATTCGCTCCGCCTCGGACTCTACCCGGCAGTCGTCATCGATGATGATCCCGTACTTGATCGCGAGTCGATGCCCGAGATGGGATACCGCCGCCGGCGTTCGGTTCCGGTGCAACGGGGGCCGATCACATCCGCGTTGCTGAACTCGTGTCAGTGCAGCACGCTCATCGTAGCCCTTCCTAACCTCTCCTCAGAGCAAATCGCTGCGGCCTTGGATGCCGCGAACCAAACTGGGTCGCGGGTCCTGTTTCTTTCCGCCACCGAACTCCAGGAGCAGAAATGGACAGAGCCGATTGATATCGACGGTTTATCCCTTACTCCTATGCTTGAATCGTTCGAGCGTTGGCCCTACTCAATTGCCAAGCGCGTGGTCGACCTCATCGGCTCCTCGCTGTTGTTGGTGTCGTTCGCTCCTCTGCTCTTCCTGATTGCATTCATCATAAGAATCGATTCGCCTGGCCCCGCGCTCTTCGTTCAAAACAGAGTGGGCCGCAATGGAAAGCTCTTCAAGATGTACAAATTCCGTTCG
>JBATYG010000298.1:0-5677 GCA_049673945.1 Occallatibacter sp. | reverse complement strand
CGCAAATTTCATTCTCGCGCGCGCGGCAATTATGACTGGCCGTCCCGAAGAGGCGATCGATGACTTCCAGAAGACGATTGCCACCAGCAAGGATCCACGGCTCCTCTCCTGGTCTCACATCTACCTGGGCCGCATGCTCGATCTCGACTGCAAGCGCGACGAGGCTTTGGCAGAATACAAAGAAGCGCTGGCCGCCCGCGACGGAGCGCTGGACACGCGTCTGGCGGCTGAACGCGGCGTAAAAACCGCTTACGCGGTCCGGGGGCACAGTTGCGAGGCAGATGACGATACCGACGGGAGCGCCCCAGACAAGCCAGGGCCGGGCGAGCCAGGCCCGGGCGCAACCGGGCAGCAGCCGTCTCCGAAACCACAATAGAGATCGGCGAGGCTCTTCAGGGCGCTGCCAGGCGTCTAATGTCAGAGCGGGAGTTCTCCAACGGAAACAGCCGGTCGGATCGGGCAGGGCTTCAAGGATTTTGAAATCGAGGAGCAGGTGGGGACAAGCGTAGCCGAACTGGAATCCGCGCTGGGGCATGTCTTTTCCAACCCTGGGTTGCTGGTCCGTGCGCTGACGCACCGCTCGCTCGCGAAACAGCGAGCTCACGAAGATGAGAAGCCGCCGGAGATCGCAGGAGACAACGAGCGGCTTGAG
This sequence comes from Occallatibacter sp., assembly GCA_049673945.1. Taxonomy (GTDB): domain Bacteria; phylum Acidobacteriota; class Terriglobia; order Terriglobales; family Acidobacteriaceae; genus Telmatobacter. The sequence continues at coordinate 5,025 of JBATYG010000298.1, read as the reverse complement.
TTTCTCGGCGATGCCGTGCTCGGTCTGGTCGTGGGAGAGGCGCTTTTCCTGATGCATCCCGAATGGAGTGAGGGCGAGTTGACGCGCGTAAGAGCACAACTCGTGAGCCGGCTGCACATGGCCGAAGTCGCAGCGGAGATTGGCTTGGGAGAGTACCTGCGTCTGAGCCGGGGAGAGGACCGAAGCGGGCTCAGGAACAAGAGCACGGTGCTTTCGAACACCATGGAAGCCGTGCTGGGAGCGGTGTTTATCGACGGTGGCCTTGAACCCGTTAAGGCTTTTGTGCGCCGGTATGTCATGGGCGAAACGGTAGAGCAACTGGCGAAGGAATTGCGCTCAGGTGCCGCATTGGGTAACTACAAATCTGCACTGCAGGAGTATCTTCAGGCAGAGCGCTCAGGCACACCGGTTTACAAAGTGCGGAGCGAAAGCGGGCCTGATCATCGCAAGCGCTTTCTCATTGAGGTTCGTTTGAAACCTGCAGATGCGGAACCCGGCAAACCGCTCGCGCGCGGCACGGGCAGCACCAAGAAGCATGCCGAGCAGGATGCAGCGCGGCGCGCACTTGCGCGGCTGAGGAACTCCGCCAAAGGGGCGGGGAAGCGCGATGGCGAAGCGGAGGATTAGATAGGATGAGTTCCCGCGCCGTTGTCGTTGACCCCTCGCCGCAGAATACTTCGCGCAAGTGGAGGCATCTGCCCAGCGTGCCTGAGGCCCTCGCCTCCTTCCTGCGGACCATCGTCGTCGCGCTCTTCCTGCTGACCTTCGTCGTGCAGCCTTTTCTTATTCCTTCAGAAAGCATGGAGCGCACGTTGCTCGTCGGCGATTTCCTGCTGGTCAACAAGCAGATATTTGCTCCCGTTGGCGCAAAGTACAATCCCGCGCGCTGGCTGATGCCTCACCGGGAAATCGAGCGCGGCGACATTGCTGTCTTTCATCACGCTGACCCGCCGTATCTGATCAAGCGCGTGATTGGCGTGCCGGGCGACCGGATCCAGATAGACAATGACCGCGTCATCGTGAACGGGGTGCCTCTTAGCGAACCCTACGTGGCTTTCGAGCCGGCGGCTCCCAATCCCTTTCTCGATAACTTTCCGGGCAGGATCTACACCGACCCGAATATCGATCCCGTCTGGTGGAGGGAACTGCAGAACCTCACAGAGGGTGGTGCGCTGGTTGTGCCGCCAGGGGAATACTTCATGCTCGGCGACAACCGGAATCACAGCAAGGATTCGCGCTTCTGGGGATTCGTTCCGCGGCAGAAGATTGTGGCAAGGCCCTTGGTCATTTACTTCTCGCTCAGACGCCCTTCAACGACGGATGTGCAACGAGCATCGGATGATAGACTCGGACAGGACGGGGAACTCGGCTCCCGTTTCGCCGGTTTCGCGCGTTGGAATCGGATCTTTCGAGTCGTGCGCTGATCTCGACGAGGAAGTGACCGCAGCAAGTGCCTTCTGGACAATGAGCATGACCAAGACAAATACGCCGCCGCCGGTCAAGATCGCGGATGAAAGCCAGCGCATCGCGGCGAACGAGAAGGTAGAAGAAACGCCCTTCGAGGCGGTAGCCAGCATCTGCTCCGTGCTTGTGGTGGGCCTTTATATCCTCACTTTTCTAGCGCAGAACTTTGTCATTCCATCTGGCTCGATGGAAAAGACCCTGCTCGTAGGTGATCACCTGGTCGTCGATCGAATCACGCTTGCGCCGCCCGCGAAATGGATGCCGCTGGTGCGTTATCGCGAACCCAGGCGCGGCGACGTCATCGTTTTTCTCAAGCCGGGTTACCCTGATCTCTTCCTGGTCAAGCGCCTCGTTGCCGTTCCAGGCGACCACTTCCACTTGCGGAACGGAATTGTGATCGTCAATGGAGTGGCCCAGGCGCAGCCCCATGCGGCGCCGACCACGCCCGAGAATCATTCGGAGTTTCTCGACGAGTTTCCCTCCGTGGCGCCCTATCCGCAGCCGGATGAGACCCCTGAGGCCTGGGCCGTGGGTTTTCCGAGTTATGTGAAAGACGGCGACCTCGTTGTGCCCCCCGGGATGTACTTCATGATGGGCGACAATCGGCACGACAGTCTCGATTCTCGCTACTGGGGTTTTGTGCCCCGGGAGAACATCGTGGGCCGCCCCCTCTTTAACTACTGGTCCTTCAAGTCTCCTGAGCGCGCCTATGAAACCACCGGCCTGGTCAACAAGATAGCCTGGTTTGCTCATGTCGCGTTGCATTTCTTTCCAGGCACGCGGTGGGAGCGTACGCTGCACGTGATTCGCTGATTTCTCGACTGTCGAGCCAATTATCATTTGGAAAGTGCCCATGACAGACGATGAGAAGCGCCGGCGGCGTATGAAAACCAGGTGGTGGCTGCTGCTGGCGGCGCTGACTATCGTGCTGGCGATTATCGTCGTTCCGCCGCTGGTCAGCATTGGCCGCTACAAGAGCCGCATCACCGAGCTCGTCTCCTCGTCGCTGGGCCGCCCGGTTCGTCTTTCCTCTGTCGAGCTGCGCCTCTTTCCACGGCCCGAATTTGTGCTCACCGACCTCACCGTTGAAGAAGATCCCGCCTACGGCGCGGAACCCATTCTGCATGCCAGTACCGTCACCGCCGCAATCCGGCTCCTCTCGTTGTGGCGCGGGCGGCTCGAGATCAGCACCATCAGCGTCGATGACGCAAGCCTCAATCTGGTGCGTACCACGGACGGCCGGTGGAACGTTGACCCCTTCTTCCGCAACGCTACGGCCCGCACCGGCGGCGCTGCGGCAAAATCTGTGCCGCCAATTCCGTATCTTGAAGCGACCAATTCCCGCGTCAACGTCAAGAAAGGGCTTGAGAAACTTCCTTTCTCCCTGGTGAACGCCGATCTCTCGTTCTGGCAGGAGAATCCGGGCGACTGGCGCCTCCGCGTGCGCGGGCAGCCGGCGCGGACCGATGTGAACCTGGATCTCGCCGACACTGGAATCGTGCGCCTTGAGGCATCGCTCGGGCACGCCTCCGATGTACGGTTGATGCCGATCCACATGGAGATGCAGTGGCGGGAAGCTCAACTTGGCCAGCTTAGCCGCCTGCTCGTCGGTTCCGATCCCGGCTGGCGCGGTGATCTCACCGGGCAGCTTCAACTGGATGGCACCGCGGAGACTGCACACGTAACGACGCGTCTTAGAGCGGCCAATGTCCATCGCGCCGAGTTTGCGCCCGCCGATGCGCTGGACTTCGATGCGAATTGCGCCTTTGTCTATCACTACTCGGACCGCTCCGTTGAGAAGCTGGCCTGCGACTCTCCCTTAGGAGACGGCCAGATCAAGGTTGCCGGCGACCTGCCGGCAAGTGTGCCACCCAGGCTCAGAGTCGATCTGCTCAAGATTCCAGTGGGTGCCACCCTCGATATTTTGCGCACGCTGCGCAGCGGCATCGATCCGGATCTCGAGGCGAAAGGAACCCTCAGCGGCCAACTCGAGTACAACCCCGCCCCCGCGCAGACTCAGGATCGACCGCCTGCGGCCGTGCGCCGGGAACCATCGCGCAATCGGCCGTCAAAAAACGAAGTCAGCGTGCCCGCTCCCTTACAGGGCAGCCTCGAAATGGATGATTTCTCGCTGAGCGGCGGCGGCCTTACGCCACCGATTCAGGTAAGCAAGATCGTGTGGGTTCCACAAGAAGCCGCGGTGACCGCACGGCAGGCTCTGGCCGCAACCGTGTCCTTGCCGGGCGGAGTTCCATCGCCGATCGCCGTCGTCACGCGCCTTTCACTCGACGGATACCAGCTCGACGCGCATGGACCAATGACACTGGCGCGCTTGCGCCAAGTCGCGCACTTGGCAGGCGTCGCGGACACAGATGCGCTCGGTGGCGTCAAGGGAGCGTCGGCCACCGTCGAACTGAGAGCCGAGGGCGCATGGATACCCTCGCAGGCTGTGCCTTCGCTTGATCTGGATACCGGCGAGGAGATCGCGCGCGACAATACGGACCAACTGCAGGGAACGGTGAGCCTGCACAATGCCACGTGGACGTCAGGCATTCTCGCGAACGACGTGGAGATTACGGACGCGACGCTCAATCTCGATGCCGGCAAAGCGGAGTGGCGTCCGGTCGATTTTCAGTATGGACTGATCAAAGGTACCGCCGACCTTCAGACATTTCCAGAGTGCCAGACAGATGAATGTGTACCGCGGCTCGAGTTGAAGTTTTCTGATCTCGACGCGGCGGCCTTGCAGGCGGCGCTGCTCGGCGCGCAGAAGCATGACTCGGCATTCTCAAGCCTTGTTGCGCGCTTCACGCAGAATGGATCCACCGTGTGGCCAAGACTCGACGGCACGATCAGGGCCGATTCGATTCTGCTCGGTGCGGCGCGGCTGCAGAACGCTGTCATCGCCCTGCGCATTCTGCCGGCCACGGTGGAGCTGACGAGCATCGATGCGGGCATGCTTGGCGGTCAGATCCACGCCACCGGAAAGATTGCCAACGGTGACAAGCCGGCATATTCCATCGAGGGCTCGTTTGCGAAGCTGACCGGCCCGGCACTGTGCCAGTTGCTGGCTCTGCAATGCACCGGCGGACCGATCGAGGGAAATGGCAAGGTCGAGCTATCTGGCTTTACTGCTGCCGAACTGGCTGCCTCCGCCAAAGGCTCTCTTCACTTCGTCTGGCCACATGGCGCCGTGAATAATTCCTTGGCTGCGATGCCGCCGGAAGTCGCGCGCTTTGATCGCTGGACTGCCGACGGCACCATCGGCGGCGGCGCCGTGAAGTTGTCTCCGATCGATGTGCAGCGAGGGGCCGCCACTACGAAAGCAGAGGCGACGGTGACCTTCGGCGATCCGCCCGTGGTAAAGGTCGTCGCCACCACTGAGGGCGACGCGGCGAAAGATTAACGCGCCGTCAGCCTCGGTACAATTGATCCATGTCCTTATCCGCGGTGTCCTCGCCCATTTCCCTGCGTTGCAAGGGCCTGCTCTTCGACATGGATGGCATTCTCATTTCATCTCTCGGTTCCGTCGAGCGAAGCTGGTCAAAGTGGGCAACAATG
>JBATYG010000297.1:0-4799 GCA_049673945.1 Occallatibacter sp. | reverse complement strand
GTTCACTTCGCTCCAGTCGAGCTTCGACCGCTCAAACGTCGCGGGATCCTCGGGGTCCGGTATCTGCTCAGGCTTCCAGCCAAAAGCGGCAAACTCCTTGCGCCTTCCCTCTGAAACCAGCCGTGCCATCTCCGGTTCATCGTGATTGGCAAAATACTGGAATGGCGATGAGGCGGCCCACTCCTCCCCTTGAAAGAGCATCGGCACAAAAGGGGCTGTCAGCACCAGGGCAGCCGCGATCTTCGAGCGTTCGATGCCGGCAATCGCGGCAATCCTGTCTCCAACCGCGCGATTGCCCACCTGGTCGTGATTCTGGATGTAGCCAAGAAATCGTCGCTGCGGCACGCCGGCCGCCGAGCGCCCATGAATCCGCTGCCGATAGTGCGAATAGATGCCGTCGTAGACAAACGTCTGCTCCAGCGCCTTGGCAAGTTGCGCCATCGAACCAAAATCCGCATAATAGCCCGCCTCGCGCTCGCTCAGAATGGTGAAAAGCGCGTGGTGAAAGTCATCGCTCCACTGCGCATCGATTCCCAGCCCGCCCGCTTCGCGCGGCGCCACAATCCGTGGATCGTTCAGGTCGCTCTCGGCAATCAGCACAAGATTCCGCTTGAGGCTCGACGCCAGCACCTGCGTCTCTTCCGCAAGCTGCTCAAGAAAATGCACTGCCGACCGATCAACGAAGGCGTGCACCGCGTCCAGTCTGAGTCCGTCGACATGGTAATCGCGCATCCACATCAGCGCGTTGTCGCAGAAAAATCGGCGCACCGCGCGTGAACCCGCATCCTCAAGGTTTACCGCGCCCCCCCACGGCGTCCTGTGGGCATCGGTCAGGTAGGGGCCGAACTTGCCTGTGTAGTTGCCTACAGGCCCGAAGTGGTTATAGACCACGTCCAGCAGCACTGCCAGTCCGCGCGCGTGCGCCGCCTGCACAAAGCGCTTCAGCGCATCCGGACCGCCGTATGGCTCATGCACCGCATAAAGTGCAACGCCGTCATAGCCCCAGCCGCGATCCCCCGCAAACGCCGCCACCGGCATCAGTTCAACATGCGTTATGCCAAGGCCGGCAAGATAGTCGAGCTCTTCGATTGCGCTGTCGAGAGTGCCCTGCCCCGTAAACGTGCTGACATGCAGCTCATACACAACTGCCTCAGCGAGCGGCTTCGCCTCGAAGGCCGCATCGCTCCACTTGAAAGCCGCCTGATCGTACAAGCGCGAAAGCTCGTGCACGCCGTGTGGCTGCCATGCCGATCGCGGATCGGGATAGGCCTTCGTATCGTCATCGATCAGAAAGCCGTACACCGTTCCGGGGCCCGCGCTCTCCACGGCACGGCACCACCAGCCGTACTCATCCGGACCATCCATGGCGAACACGGCTCCAGCCGCCTCGACTGCCATCTTCTTCGCCAGCGGAGCCCATATCTCGAACTGATGCATCCCCTACTCCGCCTCTCGCGTCAGCAGCGCAACAGGAAAACGCTGCAGCAGCGTCTGCATGCGCACTGAGCCACCCGCAACACTATCGCCCGTCAGCAAATTCCTCCATTGCCCCGCAGGCAGCGTCACCGCAGTCGATGACCACGAGCCGTTCAGCTTCGCGCTCCAGCGCGGAACGCATGTTGCCACGCTCTCGCCGCGCAGATATGCAATCACGTGATCCTGCCGAAGCCCGTCCACCGGCAGAGGCAGATACGCGGCCGCAGCCCCAAACCACTCCGGATGGCACTGCCTCAGCTTCATCGCGCAGTGGGTCACCCAGAGTTTCGGCAGACCGCTCTCCATCTTTTCCATGATTTGCTCGGCGCTCATGCCCGCCTTCAATTCCGCAAGAAGCGCGCGCCGCTCGTCGTAATCCACCGGCGCTCGGTTATCCGGATCAACCAGGCGCAGATCCCACAATTCGCCGCCCTGGTATGTGTCTGGCACGCCAGGCGCAGTGAACCGCAACAACGTCTGCGCGAGGCTGTTGATTCGCCCCGGCAATTTCACGCGATCGACATACTCCTCCAATTCGGCAATGAACGGCTCTGAACCAAGCAGCCGCTCGATGAACGAACGCAATGCATCTTCAAACTCCTTGTTCTGCTGCGTCCAGCTTGTCTGTTGCTTTGCCTCGCGCGCCGCCTTCTCCATGTAAGACGCCAGTCTCTCAAGGGAGATCGGCCACGCACCCACCAGTGTCTGATAAAGAAAGTACTCTGTGTTGCGATCCGGCAGCTTCCCCGCCTTGAACTCCGCATTGTGCTGTGCCCAATGCCGCACCAGCGTCCGCCACCGCCGCGGCTCTTCGCTGATCACCGCCAGGCGCGCCCGCATATCATCGCCGCGTTTCGTATCGTGGGTCGCCAGCGTCGTCATGCTGTAGGGGTGCTCCGCCTGGGCCTGCGTGCAGAACTCGTGAAACTCCGCAACGCTTACGCCGTCCCTCTCCGGCGACCCGCCCACGTCGTTCAACGCCAGCATCCGGTTGTAGCAATAAAAGGCCGTGTCTTCCACTCCCTTCGCCATCGCCGGCGAAGTGAACTGCTGAAAGCGCAACAAAAACTCAGTCTCCATCCCTCCGCGTGCCCGCAGCGCCAGCACATCGCCAATAAAATCGAAGAGCCCCGCATCGATATCAGGCCGGCTCTCCTTTGCCATCGTCACCGCCCTCGTGATCTCACCGCGGTCTTCCTCTGTCACCTGATCGCGCGCGGGAATCACATAGGTGCGGTATACCGAGAAGCTCGCGGCAATCTCCCGAATCGCGCGCCTGATCTCAGCCCGCGTGTGGTCGCGATGATCGCGATGGTTCTCACAAATCTCCACGAAGAGGCTTGTCAGCCGATTCACGTCGCTGCCCAGGGCCTCCCGCTCCATATTCAATTTCATTGTGTGCGCCAGCGACGCAAAGTCCACCTGCTCGTGAATGAAGTCTTCGTAAATTCCCTTCAGATCCCGCATGCCTTCCGGATACACCATCAGCTCATTGCACTCATTGAGAAAGTCGTACCCGGTCGTCCCTGCAATTGGCCAGATCTCCCGCAGTTCCTCACCCGGCTCAAGAATCTTCTCCGCGACAATCCATGCATCCGGCGCCCGCTCGCGCAATCGCTCAAAGTACTGCTGCGGATCGCGCAACCCATCGGGATGATCGACACGCACGCCGTCCACGCGCCCCATCCTGAGCCATTCCAGCACGCGCTCATGCGTCGCATCGAAGACCTCCTGCTGCTCAACCCGCAGGCCAATCAGGGTGTTCACGTCGAAAAAGCGCCGGTAGCCCAGTTCCTGATCCGCGGTGCGCCAATACGCCAGCCGATAATTCTGAAGGCTCAGCACCTCGTCCAGCGCATCGGCCGACTCATTCAGCTCATCCACAACCTTGCCGATCGCCTTCACAACTTCGGGCTCCTCCTCGCAGAGCCTTCGCAGCAGATCGTAGATCACGGCCTTGTCTCTGTGGCGCGATTCGATAGTGTCGCGGTCCGTCGAGCCCGGCAGGGGAAGCCTTGCCAGGCTATCGGCAATAAAACTGAGTTCCGCGCTCTGCGCCTGCTGCGCCGCTCGCAGCAGCGGCCCGCTCAGTGACCTGGGCGCCATAGGAAACCAATTGTCGAAGTAGCACACGCGAAAGCTGTCGCATCTCTGCTCGATTCGGATATTCTTCGCGCTCAACTCGCGTCCATATTGATCGCCCAGCACGGGAATCAGCATCTTGCCTTGCAGTTTCACTTCGACGGAATTCCAGTCGATATCGAACCACGACGCGTACCGGCTCGATGCGCCATTCTCGAGCACGTCCCACAGGCAGCGGTTCTCCGGCCCGGTCGCCATGTGGTTGGGCACAATGTCCAGCACCTGGCCCAGCCGCAGTTCGCCGAGCCGCGTGCAGAAGCGGTTAAAGCCCTCTTCGCCGCCCAGTTCCCTGTTCACCTGATGATGATCCACGACGTTGTAGCCGTGCATGCTGCCCCGCGCGGCCTGCAGATACGGCGAGCTGTACACGTGCGAGATCCCCAGGTCACGCAGATACTCCGCAACCCTGGCCGCGTCATCAAAGGTGAAGCCCGCATGCAACTGCAGCCGGTATGTCGACAGGGGGACGTGCCGCATCATCTCACTCGCACAAACCAGACAACTCTGTCCTGCTGGTCCCGTACTGCTCTTGCCTCGACTGCGCGCCAAATACCCGGTTAGATGAACACCCGCTCCTATCGGATGCTTAAGCCGCGAACAGGCGATTGTTCACAAAGCAGATGGGATTCCCGCGATTCGCCCTTACACTGGCAACAAGAGATGAGCGCCGCCATTGAGTTTCGCAACCTCAGCTTCGCGACTGCACAGGGCAGGCTGCTGCTCGACAACATTTCCATCGCGCTCGAAGAAGGCACAACCACGGCCGTCCTCGGCCGCAGCGGCTCAGGCAAAACCACGCTGCTGCGCACCGTCAACCGCATGATTCAGGCTACCGGCGGTGACGTTTTTGTGCACGGCGCCAGTGTCGGCGATGCGGACCTGATCGCCTTGCGGCGCAGCATCGGCTACGTCATCCAGGAAACCGGACTCTTTCCTCATTTCACCGTCGAGCGCAACGTTGGTTTGGTGCTTGAGGCTGCAGGCCGCCCCCGCGCTGAGCGCATCGAGCGCAGCCACGAGCTGCTCACCGCCGTCGGCCTCGACCCTGCCTCTTTCGCCGCGCGCTATCCGCATCAGTTGTCCGGCGGCCAACGCCAGCGCGTCGGCCTCGCTCGCGCCCTCGCCGCCGAACCTGAAATTCTTCTCATGGATGAGCCCTTCGCGGCACTTGATCCCCTCAC
>JBATYG010000296.1:0-10904 GCA_049673945.1 Occallatibacter sp. | reverse complement strand
GCTCGCGCCCGAAAGCGCAGCCGCGTGGAAGGTCACGCTGCCAAGCTGGCGTCTCGACATCGAACGCGAAATTGATCTCATCGAAGAAGTCGCGCGGGTCTACGGCTACAACCGTTTTGCCAACACCCTGCCGGCCTTTGGCGAAGGCGTGCAGTCGCTGCCCTGGGCCGAGGCCGAGTCGGCGGTGCGCCGTACTCTGCTCGCTGCTGGATTCAATGAAGCCATCGCCAGCACCTTTTGCTCGGCGCAGGAGGCTGCGCTCACCGCGCCGCAGCCGGGCGTTGCCGTTCCCCTCGGCAACCCGCTCAGCGAAGAAGCCGGCGTGCTCCGTCCGTCGCTGATTCCCGGCATGCTCGCCGCCGCCGCAGGCAACCTGCATCGCGACGTTGCCGACGTGCGCCTTTTCGAAATTGGCACCGTCTTCAGCGGCACCACCGACAAGGTTGAAGAGCGCCCAGCCCTCGCTTTCGCCGCTGCCGGCGATTTGCCCCAACAGGGCGCGCTTCATCCCACGCGTCTGATCGACTTCTACGACGTCAAGGGACTCGTGGAGCAGATCGCGGCCCGTTTTCAGGCGCGTGTCCTCTACTTTGACGCTTTCCCGCAGGATGCCGGCATCACGCCCGCCTGGCTGCACCCCTATCGCTCCGCTCGCGTCGTTGTGGAAGGTCTCACCGCTGGTTGGTTCGGCCAGCTTCATCCCGATCAGGCTGACGCGCGCAAGCTCAAGGAACCGGTGCTCATCGGCGAGCTCTATCTCGATCGCCTTTACAAATTGCCGTTGCGCAAGACCGCCGCGCGCGACATCTCGCGCTTCCAGACCGTTCGCCGCGACTTCTCGCTGGTGCTCGACGATGGCATCGCCTGGGAGGCAGTCGATCAGGCCATTGCCGCGCTGCGCATTCCCGAACTCGTCGACTGGCGCGCCCGCGAAGTCTTCCGCGACAAGCGTCTCGGCGCCCACGAGTATTCACTGCTTCTCGGCACTACCTTTCAGGCGTCCGATCGCACCCTGCGCGAAGAAGAGCTCAAGAGTTTTCAGCAGCAGGTGATTGCCGCCCTCAACAAAACAGGAGCGCGCCTGCGCGCCTGAATTGCATCCAAGTATTTTGGCCCCGGGGATCAACAACCCCATCAACTCCTTTTGCCGTATACTTGCTCGGACAGTGCGCCCGGGCGGAGGTTCAATTTCATGACGCAAACATTCTGGGAGGCCGACGTGGCGGAAGAGCAAAAGCAGAAAAGTGAATCATCCGAGCCTCTTTCGCTCTCGCTCAGCAAGGCCGATTTCTCCGCCCTTGAAGAGCGCATCGTGCGCGCCGTCGAACTCGTCAAGCGCGAGCGCCAGGCCCGGGCAGCAGCAGAAGAGCGCGCAGCGAAGGCAGAAGCGCAGCTCGGTGAGCAGGGCCCAGCAGCTGAGCAACTGCGCGAAGAGGTTCGCACCCTGCGTACTGAGCGCGATCAGGTGCGCCAGCGCGTCGAGCGGCTTCTCGTGCAGCTTGACTCCCTCGAACTGTGAGGTCACTTCATGGCAAAAAGAGACGACGCGCCCCCGGGGTACACCACCGTCAACATTTATGACCAGGCGTATCACCTCATGGGGCAGGATCCCGACCATATCAGGCATCTTGCCGAGCAAGTCGACGCGAAGATGCGCGCCGTCGCGACGCAGGGGCGAACGGTTGACTCGTTGCGGGTCGCGGTGCTTGCCGCGCTCAATCTCGCTGACGAACTCGCGCAGGCAGGCGGCGGCAGCCCGGCAGTCCGCGACGGCCACGCCCGGGCCCTCACCCTCAACAGCCTGCTCGACGAAGTGCTCGAAGAACGCAAGACGGGGTCGTAAGCTTCGCTCTCTCAGTGGCTCACGTTACGTATCACACGTGCCCTTCGCGCACAAGACTTGCAATTCTTGGCCGCTGCTCCTACTATCCGCAATAGAGACCGGCCTGCAAAGCAGGTGGGTAATCAACGCTGGTTGAACCAACATTCATTGAACAGGGGCTCGACTCGTTATATCGGTTCTGTGTGCCGTGTCCGCCAGTCCGGAATGCCTAAGGAACCGCGGAGAGCTCCACCGTCTTAGGACGGGTTCACCGGCGCATTGCTCACGGCCCAGTGGGTCGGCTTCTACTCTTCGTGCGCGCTGAACAGTTATCCTTCTCTCAGTGCATCCGGTCCTCTTCCACATCGGTGCTGTGCTGGTGCCCGCCTACGGCGCGATGGCCGCGCTCGGCGTTCTGCTCGCTCTCTGGCTTACACTCCGTACAGCCCGCGTCTGCGGCGTTAATCCCAATCATCTGTGGAACCTCTGCATCGTCGCGCTCTTCGTCGCCATCGCCGGCTCGCGGCTTCTGCTCGTCGTCGTTAACTGGACGATCGTGCGCGCGCATCCGGCCTGGCTGTTGAATCTCGCCATGGTTCACCATCCGCTCCTCGCCGTCATCGGAGCATGCCTCGCCCTCGCCGTAGCTATCGTCTACGCTCGCTCGCTCAAGCTGCCTGCGGCGCGAACGGCCGACGCTCTCGCCGCGCCTCTCGCTCTGGCCCTCGCCTGCGAGCAGATCGGCGCGCTCCTCGCCGGCTCGGGATACGGCATCGAAAGCTCGGCGCCCTGGGCCGTGATCTACACTCATCCCCTTGCCCTGCGCTGGAGCGGCACACCGCTCTTCGTTCCCCTGCATCCTGTGCAGGCCTACGCCGCCTTTGCGTTTCTTGCGATCACACTCACGCTGATTCTTCTGCTTTCGCGCCGCCGGCAGCACGGAGATATCGCCGGGCTCTGGCTTGTCTTCACCGGCGCGGCAATCTTCTTCACCGAGTTTTATCGTGACCCGGAAGGCCGCGGCGTTCTGCTGCATGGCGCTGCGAACCTGCCGCAACTGATCGCGATCGCATTTGTTTTCGCCGGGGCAGCGGTGCTGCGCGAGCGCCCGCGCGACTGCATCTGCCCGGACTCCACCACACCTGCACCGCCAACCCGCGAGGCCCAGGATGAGTGATCCGCGCACCATCATTGTTCCGTCCGAGGCTGCCGGTTCACGCCTCGATCACTTCCTCGCCACGCAGCTCGAAGGTGTGAGCCGCTCGCGCGTACAGCTTCTGCTTGAGCAGGGCGACGTACTCGTTGACGATGCGCATGCGAAGGCCTCCCTGAAGTTGCGCGGCGGCGAACAGATCGTGATCACCGGCGAACCGCGCCCCGCGCCTCTTAAAGCCATTGCCGAAGACATCCCGCTCGACGTCGTCTATGAAGATGCCTACCTTGCCGTCATCAACAAGCCCGCCGGCATGATGGTTCACGCCGGCTCCGGCCAGACTGAGGACGCGCGAAACCGCGGCACCCTGGTTAACGCGCTTCTGCATCGCTTCAATGCGCTGTCTTCGACCGGCGGCGAGCTGCGGCCCGGCATCGTGCACCGCCTCGACAAGGACACCAGCGGCTTGATCATCGTGGCCAAAAATGACGTTGCCCACGCCGCTCTCGGCGAGCTGTTCTCCACACGGCGCATCGGCAAGACCTATATCGCTCTCGTCCACGGGCACCTTGAGCGCCCGAAAGGATCCATCACCGCAGCCCTGGGCCGGGACCCCGTGCGCCGTACACGCATGACCACCCGCGCTACCGAAAACCCCCGCTCCGCCGTCTCTCACTATGAAGTGGTACGCGGGCTCACAACGCGTTTTGGCAAGTTCACGCTTGTGCGGGTGCGCATTGAAACCGGCCGTACCCACCAGATTCGCGTCCACATGGCCTCCATCGGCCATCCGGTCGTGGGCGATACTCTTTATGGCGCCGCAGGCCAGCTCTCAGACCAGATCGCCCAGCAATCCTCGCGCAAAAAGCAGGTCGTGGAAAAGCTCCGTCTCGGCCGCAATTTTCTTCACGCCCAGCGGCTTGAGTTTCCCCACCCCGGCACGGGCAAAGTGCTTCAGCTTGAAGCTCCTCTGCCGCAGGAGCTTGAGAGCTTTCTCGCGCAACTGGAGCCGGAAGAGCCACGAACCAGCGATGGCACCCGCAAGTAACTTGGCCAAACGCAGGTGATTGCTAAAATAAGGGAGATATGAAGCAAAAGTTGTTGTTTGGCCTGGTCCTTGCCGCGCCGCTGTGCGCGGCCGGTTTGCACGCGCAGCAAAGCACCACCCCGGCGCCCGCGCCGGCGGCTGCTCCGTCAACCCCCGCACCTGCGTCAGCGCCCGCAAATGCGCAACAGCCTGGCCAGACCCCCACGAACGACGATGCCGACACCGCGCCAACCATCAAAGTCGGCGTTAACGAAGTCAACCTGATCTTCACCGTTACCGACAGGCACGGCCACTACATTCCCAATCTCAAGCTCAGCGACTTCGCCCTCCTCGATGATCAGCGAGCGCCCGCGCGCGTCAACTCCTTCCGCCAGCAGATCAATCTGCCTTTGCGCGTAGGTATCGTTATTGACGCGAGCACCTCGATCCGCACCCGCTTCCAGTTCGAGCAGCAGTCGGCCAATGAGTTTCTGCTTTCAATTTTGAAATCGAAGAGCGATCGCGCTTTCGTGATGGGTTTTGACGTTACGCCTACTGTGACGCAGGACTGGACCAACAACCTCGATGCCCTCGAGTCCGGCGTGAATCGCCTTCGTCCCGGCGGCGGCACGGCGCTTTTCGATGCCGTTTACACGGCATGCCGCGACAAGTTGCTCTCCGAGCGCGGCACCGAGCCCGTGCGCCGGGCCATGATCCTCATCTCCGACGGCGACGACAACCAGAGCCGCGTCCACCCTGAGGAAGCGATCAAGATGTGCCAGCGCGCCGAGACGATCATCTACGCCATCTCCACCAACTGGACGCCGAGCCGCGGCCGGGGCGACAAGGTTCTCACCGACATGGCCGAGGAGACTGGCGGCGAGGTCTTCTTCCCGCCGTCCGTCGAAGAGATGTCCAACAGCTTCAAGAACATTGAAGAAGAGCTGCGCTCGCAGTATGCGCTCAACTACGTGCCTGCGGACTTCAGAGCCGACGGTTCCTTCCGGCCGATCTATCTCTTTTGCAACGACCGCCGCTACACGGTCCGGGCCCGCAAAGGCTACTTCGCGCCAAAGCCGTAGACCGTTTCGTCTTCGATCAACCTGAGTTATTTCGCATCCTTGCACCCGTTTTTCGGGCTGCAAGGATGCTCGCTTTTGGAGGGGCAGCTAGTAGCTGTCGTCATCGCCGATCGGCGCGCCTGGGGGCGCGGATAGAACAGGCGATGCCTTGAACTTCTCAGGCTCGCGCTCGAAGGCGGCGATGCGGCTGCGGATCTCCCCGCCCACGGCATCGTTTTGCTCGCTCTGCGCAATTGTATGCAGCTTCGCAGTCACCTGGGCGCGTGCACTGAAGCTCGTTTCCGGGGCAGCCGCGAGGCGGAAGAGCGCCTCCACAATGCGCGCCTTGACCGCCGTTCCGATCAGCGCGGGCATACCGGCCGGCGTCGACCCGGCTGCATGCAGAGCGGCGTCGATCACCTCGTCGAGCGTTGGCTGCGCGGCGTCGCGGACGTGATATTGCACCAGCCGGTTGGCGCGCGCGGCGTTGAAGAGAACCACGAGAGTCATATCGGCAGCGCTCTGCGCCGTAGCCACGGGATCAAACGTGACCGATGTGTGCGATGGAAAGGTTTCCACGTTCAATGGTCCCGCATTGCCGATCATGCCCGGCGGGCGTGGAGGCAACTGCCGCAGCAGCGCCTCGGGCAGCGTCAACACGTCCGGTGAAAGTGTCTTCACAACCGCAGCTAATGCAGCGCGCTGTTCGGCCACGGGAACGATCTGCGGACCCTTTTGCCCATCGCCGCGTACGGTGTAGCGATAGTCCAGGCCGCCGATAATTTTTGTGGCGGCCTCGGCCTGGTAGCGATAGAGCAGGTAGAGCGGCACCAGCGTCACTTCCATCTGCGCCATTGGTACGCCGGGCCGGATCGCGTTTTCACCGAAACGCTCGAGCGCCGCCCTGCGCACTTCGAGAATGCGGTTCAGCTCATCGGCCGCGTTGGTGCCGTTGTCCCACAGATGCGCAATGGGGCTCGCTGAGCCGAGTGGCCGCGCGTCGGCATCGCTGAGGAAGCGCACTCCGCGGCTTTCGGCATTGTGGAGAATGGCTTCCAGCGCCGCCGGATCCTCGACAGGCTTGCCATCGCGGTCAAACTCGCGGTAGCCGTAGTCGATCGCAACCTTGTCCCACACGCCAATGCCCTCTGAATAGGCCTGCGACAGGTCGGGCACGCCATTCCTGTCGAGCGTGATCCACGGGTGCGGATAGTCCATCACGCTCATCGTCTGGTCAGGCGTGTGCGGCATGGTGCTGGCCGCGTAGTTGTGCATCAGGCCGAGCGTATGGCCGGTTTCATGCGCGGCAAGCTGGCGGATACGCGCAAGCACCATTGCAAGCGCCAGATCGTGAGCCGCGTCCGGCACCTTGCCATCTTTGTAGGGAGCCAGCAGCGCCTCGGCAATCAGGTAATCCTGGCGTCCGCGCAGGCTGCCCAGAGTGATGTTGCCCTTGAGGATTTCTCCGGTGCGGGGATCGGCAACAATGTCGCCATAGCTCCAGCCACGGTTGGCGCGGTGCACCCACTGGATGATGTTGTAGCGCGCGTCCATGGGATCGGCATCCTCGGGCAGCAATCTCACCTGAAAGGTTCCCGGCGCCCATCCGGCGGCCTGAAATGCCTGATCCCACCACGAGCAGCCTTCCTGCAATGCAGAGCGCACCGGCTCAGGCGCGCCGCGGTCAATGTAGTAGACGATCGGCTGCACCGCTTCGCAGCTCGTCACGCAGTTGGGGTCTTTCTTTTGCAGTCGATGCCGCGGGATGAACTGCTGAATCGTGTCGACGCCCAGCGGCGTATTCATCTCGCGCCACGAAGCGTCGAAGAAGCCGGAACGCGGCGAGTAGCGCCGCTCCACATACCCCGGCGGCGGCAGCTTCAGAAAGCTCTGCCGCTCATGCACCGTTACGGCATGCACGTCCGGCGCCACGTCGGCCAGGATGCGTGCTTCGCCGGGATTCTCGCTCACGAAGGTCAGCTCGGCCTCAACCTCGGTGTTCAGCGGGAAGGCCTTCGAGTGCTCGGGATCGATGGTGGAGCGATCCGGGTCCACGTGATAGCTGCCCTGCTTTGCTGCGGCAAGCACTTCAGCCACATGGTGAATATCGCGCAGGAAATAATCGGTCGCATCCACTACCACGAAGCCGTTTGCTTCGCTGGTGATGTGAAACGAGCCGAGAATCGAGGTGGGAAACGACTGCCGCACCGCAAGCTGTTCGGCCGGATCGGTCGAGGCCGTACGGTAGGCCAGGTTCTCTTCAACCAGCAATACCTTGGGCCCCACGCGCTCGAAGTGCACAAGACGCGGACCGCCTCCCGATCCGCCGTCAAGAGGCTGCAACTGCCCGCGATCCATACCGAGATCGTTCTGGCCGAGGCCGTAAGGCAGGGAGTTGTAAAGAATATATCCCGGCGACTCGGTCCCGTTCTTCTCCGTCAGCGGAATGCCGAGAGAGAGCTTGCCGGTCTTCGCATCCCATTGGATAGGAAGAAGCTCGTTCCCCTGCTGTGCGGCGGCAGCCATCGACACGGCGTCAGTGGACGTGTCAGATTGCGCAGGCTGCGCCGACAGAACCTGTGACGTGGCAAACAGGGAAAACGCAAGGCAGCTGCAGAAGAATAAGGAGACTCGGGTCATAAGCGTGGTTGTAGCATGCGCAACCAAGTGCGAGTGTGCAAAAGGAGAAGGAGTGCAGTCGATGACGCATGAATCGGCATTGCACGAAAACTAGGACTAATTTAGTCTTATATTCGTCCCGCCGCTTATCTTCTGCAGACTTGTCCGTGCCGAAGCTTGAGTGCGCGAATCCTTCTGCTTGAGGTGTCGATGTCGAGGGGCCACGCTGTTTTGAGGGCGCTGCGCAAAGTTCATCTTTGGATAGGAATCTTTTCGACGCCTGCGCTCGTTTTCTTTGCCGTCACAGGGGCGATGCAAACGTTCAGCCTGCATGAAACGACGCCGGGCAGCAGCTAGAAGCCTCCGCAATGGATTGCAACGCTGGCGCAGGTGCATAAGAAGCAGACAACGGTGATGCCTGTGCGCAAAAACCGACCGGCGGCCGTGGAAGGAGCATCTGCTTCGCAGGCTCAGGAGAGACCAACCCGGCCGGCCGCGGCAGACCCGGCAGCTCCGCCCGCGCAGAGACATTTGCCGTTGAAGATTTTCTTTCTCCTCGTATCGATCAGCCTGTTGATCTCGACGGCAACGGGAATCTACATGTCGTTCAAGCACAGCCGCAACGGGTGGGTGCTTTCGGGGCTGCTGGTGGCCGGGGTCGTGATCCCGATCATGCTGCTCCCTTATTGACAGGCGGCGGAATCGAGCACGTCGAGAATGTAAACGCCAGCGCCGTAGCCAACCATCGGACGTGCACCGGTGGGATCGCCGATGGCTCCGGGGAAGAGCGGGCAGGGCAGGGCTACGTACATTTCAGGAATGATGTCGTGGTCGGCGGCGGCTTTATCGACGATGCGCGCGATCAGCCGATCGGCTTCAGCCTTGCGGCCCAGGCGCCGATCGAGCTCGGCAAGACTGAAATCGACAAAGAGGAACTCCTGGCGCTCGTACCAATACTCGAAGATCGCCGGATCAGTGTAGGTGCTGCGAACGCGCCGATATCCGCCCGAGGCGACTTTGAGCAGCTCCATTCTCTCGATGGTGTTACGGATAACTGCGGGATCGGTAACCACGCCGGAGTTGATGATGGGAAGCAGAGCGCCATCGATGTCGTTTTTCACTCCGGGCTCGAGGGTTCCATGCAGCCGGCCTCCGCGGATAAATGCGGCATTGAAGCCTCTCTGAAGCTGGTCGGCGCATGCGAGAGCCTCAGTTCGGCTCCGTTCGTCGCCTGCACGACGCGCGACCTCGGCGAAATTCCTGAACCCCACGATTGCCATGGCGGTTGAAAACGCAAAGTGTTTTTTGTCTTTCTGGCGCTCTTCCCAGATTGAGGTGTCGGCGGCGACGATCGCGCCATCGCCATATTTCTCGAGGTTGGCGCGCAACGGCCCGACGATGAAGTCCCTCGCGCTCCGGTAGAGGGTCCCGCGCGCGGTGGGAGTGTTGAGAAGGCCGGAATCGTTAAAGCGCCGCATATACTCGCCGAGGGCCCAAAGAACTTCGCCCCAGTCGTCGAACTCGATGTTGGTGCTTCCCTCTTCAGTAAAGAACGGCTCTTCTGCGCCGTCACCGAAGTAGCGCACCACGGAAACCTGATAGTCTGCACCGGCCGTTTGTTGTCGCATCTTGCCCACGGGCCGCGCGTTGAAGTAGGCGAGCAACGCCGCGCGCGCCTCGGCCTGATGTCCCATGCGAGCCATTGCGACGGTGGCCCACGACATGTCGCGCACCCAGGGAGTGAACCACACGCCATCCGGCAGACTGGCGACGATAAGGCCGTTGCCATAGCGGCCCATAGCGTTTTCTCCCCTATGGTTGGGCTCGCGGCTCTGCGCGATACGCAGCATGATCTCGCTCTGGCGCCACAGGTGCCGTTGCTTCTCGCTTGCGAATTGAAATGCGGGCTTGACGCGCCATTGTTCGATCTCCGCGATTTCACGCCGCACGAGGGCAGCTGGCGTGAGGCCGGACCTCCACTGGATGAATTCGCGAACTGCCGCCTGGACTTCGCTGTCGTGTTCCACGGGGATGAATGCCCATGCGGAACTGGCGGTGAGAAATTGTTGCGCGCGTGCCGGGCGGTTTCGCTTGGGCGCGAGCGGGATTGCCAGCAACGATTCCTCGATGCCAGCAAGTTTTACTTGCTGGATGCGGTTGCCCGCAACGGAGATCTGCACACGCGACGCGATCGGGGCGCTCCATTCAACCTGGAAATCGCTGCGCGGCGAGGATGCCTGCGTTTGTTGCCAGGCGACGATAAGCGCCGCCCGATGCGGGCCGAATGGCATGAAGGCGAAGCCCTCGCCATTGGATGAGCCGACGCGGATTACCTGCGAATCATCGACGTATTCTGCCGGGGCGCTGCCGGTTGCCGATGTCCAGCGGAGGCTCTTGATGAAGTTCGGGGTTGCGATGCCCTCGCTAAGCGGCTTGTGCGGATCGGGGCGCATGAAGCTGTACGGATGCGAGTAAAACTTTGTGATCGTCGCCGTCTGCGGAGAGACAACGGCGAATCCGAAACCATTGCCTGTGACGAGATTTGTAGCGCCGGCAGGAAGCGCAGCGAAGAGCGCGGCGCAGAGCCCGGCCGCACGAGTGCGAGCTGTAAGGAATGAAGCGGGATGCATGTGCTGCCAGTTTCGGCTGCGGAGCGGCGAGTGTCCAACTATTTCTGCTCGCGGCCGTTCATGAATTGCCCGGCCTCTTCGTGGCCATCGATGATGTACACATAACCGCTCAGCGGCGGCGGCCCGCTGGTGCTGCCGGTTTCGCCATTGGCGCCGGTAAAGCGCAAATCGATGAATTCCACCGTGGTCCATGTGCGTCCCGGAGCCAAATGCGGAGGATCGAAGCCGGGCAGGGGATACTGGCCGATATCGCGCACCACGGCCCACGTGCCCCAGTCGAGATAGACCTTGCCCAGCGATGTCTGTTTGGCCGCTTCAACGGCGGCGGTGTCTCGCGGCTTATAGATGACATCGCGCGGCGCCTCGCTGTCGATCGTGCCCGTCCAGGTGTTTACTTCTGCGGTCTGATAGTAGTTCTGCGTTTCCACGATCGCGTGCCAGTGGTAGGGATTCACCCAGTAGGGCTGGACGCCGATGCGCAGGATCGGCTCCGTTGTCACCTGCGTGTTCTCAAGCAGGGCGCGTGCCTGCGCGTGCTCCGCCCACCGCCAGCACCACACTACGACCATGCCGCATAGCGCGAAGATCGCCC
>JBATYG010000295.1:0-1557 GCA_049673945.1 Occallatibacter sp. | reverse complement strand
CGGCCCGGAATGCATCGGAGCGCTCCACCCACATCTGCGTTGCGCTGTTGTACCGCGCCATGTTGTTCGCCAGCCAGTAAGGACGATTCACGCGCAGCCACGCCTGCTCATACAACTGGCCCAGCAGTGCGTAGCCGTCGCGCATATCCTCAAAGCGCCCGTTATTCGACTGGATATTTTCGAGCAGCACCGACAATTCTTCCCACTGGCTATTGTCGCCAGCAAGCGCAAGCGCCTGCTTGTAGTCTGCGACGCATTCGGCCGCGGTCTGGAATTTGAAGCCGATAAAATCGAGCCGCCTCGCGCCCAGTTCCATCGCGTCAAGCGCTTCCTGGTGATCCAGTTTGCCTGCCGCGCGCGCCTGCGCGAGCAGCGTGATCGCCCGCTCCGCATTGAGGCGGAGTTCGCTCGCCACCGGCAGCAGCTTGGCTGAAACCTGCCTGCCCCCCGGAGACAAGGGATCGATCCAGAACCAGTCATCCTGTCCGTCTGCAAGCCCGGCCTTCTTGAGCGTCGCGTGCGCGGCCATCAGCGCGCGCTGCGCCTCGCTTATCTTGCCCGTCGCATCATCGTGAAATGCCTGCCCGAACGAAGCGGTAAAGGCATCCTCGGAGCTCTCGCCCTTTTGCCAGCCTGCCGCCGCGCCAAAGAGAACGCCGAACCAGTTCTCGTCGAAGATGCCTTCGCCGTCGTCGTTCCACACCGTGTTCAACTCGCCCGTCGCGCCCAGCTTCTGGCCGTCGCGCACAAAGGCGCGAATGTTGCCCAGGGCCTCGTTATTGTTCGGATAAACGCGGCTCCAGTTGTTCACGCCCGGCGCCACCCACGTCTCCAGCCCCGCCCTGGTGAACGGCAGAATCAGCGGCGTGAAATCCGGCTCCGCATCATAACGCCACGGCACCGCGATCATGTCCTTGGGCAGCGTTCCCACAAGCTCCGGCGAGTTCACCGCCACATCTCCCCAGAAGAGCAGCCGCTTGTTGTAAGGCGCGAGCTGCTGATGAATCTTCGAGAGAAATTCGAGATACACCGCGCCAAGTCCGCGCTTCGTCACCTCATCGCGCGTGCGTCCAAGGCCAAGCTCAAAGGTCTCATCGGCGCCGATATGTGCGTAGGGCGCGGGAAAGATCTTTGCCAGCTCTCCAAACCATGCCCCGATCTGCGGCAGCGAACCCGGATCGCCGGGAGCGAGCACCGCCCCATGCGGCGTCTCGGCCAGGTGCGTGTACTCCTCGAACTTGAGCACGTGATGCAGGTGCCCGAATGACTCCTGCTCGGGAATCACCATGATGTGATACTTCGCCGCATACGCCACCATCTCGCGCGCTTCATCCGGCGTCATCGCGCCACCGGGGAACGCGGCAATCGGCGTCGACTCGTACGCAAACGTATGTTCAAAGTACGGCGAGAAGACATTCACCTTGTAGGCTGCCAGGGTGCGAATCTCGCGCTTCACAAAATCCATATTAGGCAGCGGGCCGCGCGACCAGTCATCGCTCAATCCGCGGTACTTCATCGCCGGCCAGTCGCGCACGGTAGGCACCAGCAGCACCGCAT
>JBATYG010000294.1:0-2523 GCA_049673945.1 Occallatibacter sp. | reverse complement strand
GGATTGGATGGTATGTGCAGCATCTGCCGCACTGGTTTCAGGTGGCGACGGCGGCCGGCACGCTGGCGATGGAGCTGGGCGTGGTGCTGATGCTGTTTTTTGGACGGCGTGTGCGGTTGGTGTGCTTTGTGATTGTGACGCTGTGGGAGATCCCCGTGATTCTGACGGCGAACTACACATTCTTGAATTACCTCGTGCTATCACTGGGATTTCTATTGCTGGACGACAAGATGTTGCGAAGGTTTGTGCCTGCGCAGTGGAGGCCGCCGATGGCACGCGCCGTCGAGGAGCCAGAGAAGGCAGAGGGCGAGCGGGTCTTATCGGTGGCGACGATCAGTGAAGATGCTGGGGGCGTCGAGGAGACGCCTGCGGATGGGAAGATTGCTCGATATGCGCGCACGCTGGGGATAGCTGTGACAACGGTGATGCTGACGTGGATCGCGTACGGCACCATGGCGGAGATGGTGCAGCTGGTTTGGCGCGATGCTCCGCTACCGACGGCGCCGATCGCGTGGCTCGACCCGTTCAGGATCGCGAACCAATATGGGCTGTTTGCAGTGATGACGCGCGGGCGCTATGAAATAGAGTTTCAGGGATCGGACGACGGGGAGAACTGGACGCCGTACCTCTTCCGGTATAAGCCACAGCAGTTGAATGAGGCACCGCGGGTTTATGCGCCGTATCAGCCACGGTTTGACTGGAACCTGTGGTTTGCGTCGCTGGGGGAGTGGCGACAGAGCGATATTGTTCCTCTAACGGAGGAGCGCCTGCTTGAAAACAGCGTGGATGTGCAGGGGCTTTTCAAGGCGATTCCTTCTGAAAAGGGAGCGCCGAAGTATGTGCGGGCTGTGTTGTGGCAGTACTGGTTTACCTCGATGGAGGAGAGGCGGCGGACAGGCAACTGGTGGCGGAGGCAGTTTCTGGGTTTGTATGCGCCGGAGATTACGCGCACCGCGGACGGGCGGTTTGCGGTGGTGAAGTGGCCCGATGCCCTGGGGCCGCATGGGTGAGGGTCGGAGAGTGAAAGCATGACGCGCGCGTGCGTGATTGGAGCAGGGCCGAACGGCCTGGCGGCGGCCATCGTGCTGGCGCAGGCGGGGCTGCGCGTGGAGGTCTTCGAGGCCGAAGCGGAGCCGGGCGGTGCGGCGCGAACGCTACCGCTGACGTTGCCAGGCTTCCGGCACGATTTTGGCGCGGCGGTGCTGCCCATGGCCGTGAGTTCACCGTTGTTTAAAGAACTGCCGCTCGACCGCTATGGGCTCGAGTGGGTGCATGGCGAAGCGCCGCTTGCGCATCCGCTGGATGACGGGACAGCGGTGATGCTGGAGCGCGGCCTGGGTGATGCAGAGCGCGCGCTGGGAGAGGACGGCGACGCGTGGCGCGAGTTGATGCAGCCACTTGTGAACCATTGGGCAGAATTCGCTGAAGATGCTTTCGGGCCGATGGTGCGCATTCCCCGGCACCCGCTGAGGATGGCTCATTTTGGATTGCATGGTCTGCAATCGGCGGCGATGCTGGCGCAGAGCAAGTTCAGGAACGCGAGGACGCGGGCGCTGCTTGCGGGACTTGCGGCGCACTCGTTCTTGAGCCTTGAGGCGCCATTGAGTTCGGCGGTGGCGCTTGTACTGGCGGGGGCGGCGCATGCAGTTGGTTGGCCTGTTCCGAAAGGCGGGGCAGGCAGCTTGACGAAGGCGCTGGCGGAGCACTTGCTGGTTCTGGGTGGAACGATCCATGTTTCGCAGCGGGTTGGGGATCTGAGAGAGCTTGGGGATGATGTCGCGGTGACGTTGTGCGATACGACACCGCAGGCGCTGGTGCGGATAGGTGGGAACCGCGTGACCCAGGGGTTCAGGCGGATGGCGGAGCGGTTTGTTCCGGCGCCGGGCGTCTTCAAGGTGGATTATGCGTTGCGGGAGGCGGTTCCCTGGAGAGCCCGGGAGTGCCTGAGAACGATCACGGTTCACCTGGGCGGGAGCTTTGAGGAGGTTGCGGCGGCGGAGGAGGATGTGGCGCAAGGGCGGGAGGCCGAACGGCCATTTGTGCTGGTGGCGCAGCCGTCGCTGTTTGATGCAACGCGAGCACCGGAGGAAAAACACGTGCTGTGGACGTATTGCCACGTGCCGAATGGGTCGCGGACGGATATGACGGCGCGGATTGAAGCGCAGATCGAGAGATTTGCTCCGGGGTTCAGAGATTGCGTGCTGGAACGGCGCATTTCGGCGCCGGATGCCCTGGAGTCGATGGACGCGAATCTCCTGGGCGGCGACATTAGTGGCGGGGCAATGACGATAGGACAGTTTGTCTTTCGGCCATGGCTGCGCGGATATGCGACGGGAACGAAGGGACTGTACTTGTGTTCGTCATCGACGGCTCCCGGCGGAGGGGTGCATGGAATGTGCGGATTTCACGCAGCGCGGCTCGCGTTGAAGCACCTGGGCAAAGCGTGAGGAGCGGCCAGTCTGGTGTAAACTGAAGGCAACCCCTGAGGCCGGCTCGCCTGAGCCGGCCCGATTGTGTCGGGAC
>JBATYG010000293.1:0-2021 GCA_049673945.1 Occallatibacter sp. | reverse complement strand
TGGCAATGTGATCGAGCACAAACGTCTGGCGGGGAAACTCCGCGACCAGCTTTGCGGCGCAGGGGAGATGCCGGGGATAGAGAAGCAGGTCATAGACGAGGCCGAACTCCGCAAGCTGCGCGATGCCGCGGCGAAAATCGGGGCGCAGCATGAATTCGTCGTCGGGTTCGGTCTGCACGACGTGACGAAGGCCGACCAGATGCGGGTTGCCGTTGTACCCCTGCACGTTGAATTCCCGCAACTGATCGCCAAGCGCGATCGAGCAGAGGTCGACCCAGCCGACGACGCCCTTGATAAATGGATTCTGCGCAGCGAGGTTGAGAAGCCAGCGCGTCTCATCGACGCTGTGCTGCGCCTGCACCGCGATGGAGCCGTCAAAGCCGGCGGCTGCGAGCAGGGGTTCCAAATCGCCGGGCAGGTAGTCGTGGCGGAGCACAGCCATCGCGTCAGTGATCCATCCGTAATCGGCGGGGTTGTAGCGCCAGAAGTGCTGGTGAGCATCGAGTCGCATTGCGCCTTTGATTTTCGCAGGTGAATGTGCTCCTCGCCACCGGCCGTGTGACGGTATAGTTCTCATATGCCTTCAAAGAACGCTTGGTATTGCCCTGCGCTCGGGCTGTGCCTCCTGCCGAGTCTCTGCTTCGCTCAAGCCTCGAAGCCCATGATTACGCTGAACGAATTTCTCAACGCGACGGATATCACCGATCAGCGGCTCTCGCCCGATGGCGCCGCGGCGGTCATTTCTACCGAGACACCGGACTGGAAGAACAGTGTCTATCGCCACGATTTGTGGCTGTGGACCGAAAAGGCCGGGCTGCAGCCGCTCACGCATGGGGGCAGCGAGGAGAATGCGCAATGGAGTCCCGACGGGAAGTGGATCGCGTTCGTCTCCGATCGCGCACTGCCGGATGAGGATGCCAATCCCGATGGCGGCTCGGCGAGCGATTCCGCCAAGGCAGATCGCGTTTGGGTGATCGCGGTGGCGGGCGGCGAGGCCCTGCCTCTTTACATTGAGAAGCTGGATGCGCATGCCTTCGCGTGGTCGCCCGATAGCACGTCAATCTATTTCTCTACGACGCAGCCGCAGCCACAGGATGAGAAGGATGCGCAGCAAACGGAATGGCATGACGTAATCCGGTGGCGCGAGCAGAATCGCGGCGATGTGCTGGTGAGCGTGCCGGTAGCGCCGGCGCTGCAACAGGCTCTCTCGACGCCCTTGCCAGACAGCGCCGCGGCGGCGAAGGTGGCCAACGGCAAGGCCGATACGATTAACGCGCCCCTGCTGCCCCCCGGTGCGGCGACCGTGGCGAAGAGCAACGATGCAATCGAAGAGATTGCCTTCTCGCCCGATGGCAAGACAATTGCGTTTGAAACGGGACCCGCTTTTCACCGCAATGAGACGCCGGCGACGAACGAGATTTACCTCGTGGGCGCGGGCGGCGGAGAGGTGCGGCAGCTCACGCATAACGAGGCGCTGGAATCGCATCTGCGCTGGGCGCCGGATGGCAAGTGGCTCTACTTCATGCTGCCGCCTGGGACTGGATCGCTCGAAGGCAAGTATAGCGACGTGCAGGGCCGCCTCTACCGCGTCGAACCGCAGTCAGGAAAAGCCGAGCGGCTGGGCGCGGAATTTGACGGTTCCTTTGACCAGTTCACGGTGCTGGCCGACGGGCGCCTGATCGCGCTTGGGCAGTCGGGGGTTGAGACGCAGGTTTACCTTGTCGAGGGCAACAAAGTGACGAAGCTGCCGGGTGTGGCAGGCACGTATGCGGGGCTCGATTCGGCCCGCGGTTCGCACGCGATTCTGATGCGCCATTCGACGATCAATGAACCGCCGCAGGTGGTTCTGGCCGCAGATCCGTTGCATCCGGAGCAACTGAAGGCGATGACCGCTTTTAACCCGATCTTTGCCCAGCGCGCACAGCCGGAGTGGGAGCCTTACCGGTGGAAGTCCGACGAGGGGCAGATGGTAGAGGGCGTACTGATTTTTCCGCCGGGAAAACGGGATGCAAAACATCTGC
>JBATYG010000292.1:0-7795 GCA_049673945.1 Occallatibacter sp. | reverse complement strand
CATTGATGCGGATCGGCTGGCGATGATCGATGCACCATACCGCAAACTGGTTCTTGTCTTCCATGCTGCGCGTGTAGGGCGCATAGCGCTTGCCGTTTTCGATCGCGAGGCTGTATTCGATGAGTTTTTTTGCGGGGCGGTAGAGACCGACGCCGAAGATGCTCGCGTCGACGATCTGGTTCACGCGCTCATAGAGCTTGAAGAGGATCGTGTTCAGGTCGAGCGAAGCGGTAATTTCCCGGCCGATGACGCTGAGCAGCTCGATGCTGTCGCGCTGGGCGGCGATCTCGCCGGCCTGGGACCTTACTTCCTGAGTGCGCTCATTGACCGTGGCTTCGAGCGTTCTTGCCTGCTCTTCCAGCGCCGCCGTTTTTCTGAAGGCTTTACGGCGCTCATACCGGCTGATCAGTCTCCACCCTGCGAGGCCCAGCAGAATAAGCGCCAGCAGATAAAGCCCGTAAGCCCAATTGCTCCGATACCAGGGCGACAGAATCGTGAAGGCAAAATCGCCTTCTTCGCCGCCGCGGCCATCGTCTGCCTTGGAGCGTACGCGGAAGAGATACGATCCCGGGGCCAAGCCGTTATAGTTGGCCTCTTTCTGGGTATCCCAGGCGGACCAGTCCTGATCGGCGCCGTCAAGCTTGTATTGATACTCAGTTCCCTTGGGATTGCCGTAGGCAAGGGCAGCAAACTGGAAGTGCATATCGCTGGTGCGGGCCGGCATGCGCAGGGCCGGAGCGCCTGCAACGGTGTACCCGCCAAAGACGACCTGCGATCCGGATTTGACCTGGCGAATCGCAGTGGCAAAGGGCGGCAGCTTGCCGACGCTGACATTCGGGTCCCATCGGATGACCATTTCACCGACCGCCCACAGCGCCCCGTTCACATCGGGGCGGGCGCCGAATACCTGTAGGCGGTTCCACTCGCGAATTGATTCTTCATCGCTCCGCCAGCTTCCGTCCGGTTGCCGAGTAAAGAGCGCGATGCGAGCGTCACCGATGGAGGTGGACCCGGATAAAAAGCGATCCTTGTCAATCGGGATCAGAGCCGAACTTGTATCCGCGGCCTCAATCGGCACCATAAAGCGGTTGTCCACCACAAAGCGCTTCGCCGCGGGGTCCCACCGATAGATGCTCTTTGAATGAGCGACCGTGAGGAAAATCTTCCCATCGATGAGTTCCACGTCGGTGTCGCCACCGGTGGGGAAGCCACGCTCGTAGGTCACCACCTCGGCCTTCGAATCCCGCATACCGGTCGGCGCCACTCTAATGTGCAGTAATTTGCCGACGCTTCCCGAAACCCACAATGTTCCGTCCGGATCTTCGGCGACGTTTCTCGCCTCGTAGATAAGATTCGGCAATCTACCTTCATCGACCCACGCGTGGCCATTCCAGCGCATTGATGCCGGGCCGTCCGAATATCCGAGATAGACACGGTTGGGGTCCGTAAGGGACTGCGAAACTACGAAGTCGGCTTCCGCGGTGCCGTGCAGCGGGGGAATCGCAGGGACCAAAGCATCGCCGACCAGCTTTTGCGCGCCTTCTGAGGTCGCTGCCAGCAACTGTTCCGAGCCGCCCTTCGCATCCTTGAAATCGAGAAGAACAAAGGACTGACTCGGCGCTGGAAGCGGAACTACAGACGGAAGGTGGGTCTTGGGATCAAAGGCGATCCGGCCCAAGCCGGTGCGGTCGCCTGAGGAAGCGACATAGATGGTTCCCTTGTAACGGAGGACATCGAGCGCGGGATTGCGCCAATAGATCGAGTTAGGCGAATTCACCTCGACGCGGGCTATGCCGACCTGCATGCCAAGCCAGAGAGCGCCGTCGCGGTCCTCGAAAGCGCTGAGCACGTCATTGTCGATCAGGCCGGCGCTCTTATCGAGCGTCTGACGAATCAAGCCGTCGTGCCCGATGATGATTGCGCCTCCGCTCAATGTCGTGACACAGATGTCTCCATCCTTCAACTGAGTGGAAACATAGGTTATGTACTTGCGCAAATAGTCGTCGGCTTCGGTTTTAAATGGGACGGACTTGACGCCGTCATAGAGTGTGAGAAAGCCATTGCGGGCCGATATGATGATGCGGTTCTCATCGAACGGGAAGAGGAAAAGTTTCGCTGCTCCCTTATAAGCGTCCCCTCCGGGAACCGGCTTCAGGTCATCGCCAACGATCTCTTCGAGGCCGATGTCGTCCTGCGATGTATAGATATGCCCATGCACGTAGGAGAGGGCCTGAAACCTGCCGCCGTTCCCACGGTCCCACACCTTCATGCGCGTGCCATCCCAGCGAAAGAGGCGCTCATAAGAGCGGAAAAAGACGCCCTGTGGGGTGGGCAGCACCTGCCAGACGTCGGTAAAGCCGCGCTCGTCGGCGGGAATCTTATCGAGGAGGGAAACAAATTGAAGGTTGCCCTGCGCATCCGGCGTCATATAACCGAAGACTGCGCTGGCGCCCACCCAGAGGCGGTCATCCTTATCGGCAACAATGCTGCGCACTACACTCGAAGGGATAGGGAATCTGCGCCAGGTGGACCCGTCAAACTGGACCACCGCGCCTCCCGAGGCACCGGCGTAGATAAACCCCCGGTGATCCTGGGTAAGGGTCCAGACCTGTCCAGCGTTGCTGAAATCCCTGGTCGAGTAGTTCTCGATCACGGGCATTCCAGCTTCCACAGCCCTGTGAACACTGGGCGACGCCGGAGCCGCCGCAGGCTGCTGAGCGGCACAGAAGGACGTCAGCGCGAGCACCATCAGCGCCGACAGGTAAGAAGAGCGACGAACCACTGAGAGTTGTGCCACGCAGATTTCCTGACCTTACTTGCGCACAAGGAACCAGAAACTAAAGCTTGGAGAAGACTTGGCGACGCCTGAGCCTATCACGCAGATGCCGGAAAAAGAAAGGATTCAGTTTATGGCTGAACCGGGCCCCCCGGATGCACTTCTCCGAGGATTTTCTCCGCGTTTGGCGGGCTTTCGACGCCATCTGAAGTGGGACGACAGCGAAAGACGCCATCACTTATTGACGTCCAGGTAATCGCGGTGAGCAGCACGGGGATATTCGCGGCGCATCTTCCACTTGCCGGTGGGGCCGGCGGGCGGATTCTTTGGCTCGGCGGCCCGCGCGCCCTGCAGTTTGGCCCTCGCTGGAGTTCTGAACCTTCGCAGACCTATTAATCGCAGACCCATTGATTCTTAAGAATCCTTAAGCGCAAACACGGAAGCATCGCTCTGTGCGAGACTTAGAATCCGTGGGTGAGCCTGTGTCGGCGGTGGAACTCGAAAGCGGCGAAAAGCAGAAGCAACTCTCGCTTTTGCTGGTGGATGACGATGCCGAGCTCTGCGAGATGATGCGCGAGTTTTTCTCGCAGGCGGGGCACCGCATTGAGTGCTGCTGCAACGGGCGCGAGGGCCTGGCGAACGCCCTGCGCGGCGGCTATGACCTGGTGATTCTGGATGTGATGCTGCCCGGCCTCGATGGCATCACCGTTCTCGAGCAGCTGCGCCGCCGCAAAGATCTCCCGGTAATCATGCTCACCGCACGCGTACACCAGCAGGACCGCATCCTGGGGCTGAATTCGGGCGCCGACGATTATCTGCCCAAGCCATTCGATCCCGATGAGCTGATGGCGCGGATCCGCGCCGTGCTGCGGCGCACCGAAACAACCATCGTCTCGCAGAACGACGCTGTCGTCACTTATGGCAGAATCAAGGTCAATATTTCCACGCGCGAGGTCTGGAGCTCGGGGAATCCCGTGGATCTGACTTCGATGGAATTTGATCTGCTCGAACTGCTGATGCGCTCGGCGGGCCGCGTCGTTTCGCGCGATGAGATCACCGCGGTGCTTTTCGAGCGCGAGGCGACGCCATATGATCGTTTTCTGGACGTGCATATCAGCCACCTTCGCAAGAAGCTTGCCGGTGGACGAAATCTGATCCGGACGATTCGGGGAGTGGGCTATGTCTTTACTGGAACGGCTTGAATCGCTGCCCGTGAAGTCGCTTTACATCGGGGTGCTCATGGTGATGATCTGCACCTTGTCGCTCTCCTTCCTCGCCTTTCATCTCATCGCCGCGCACGTGCAGAAGATCGAGATCGACCCCACATTCGACAAGTTCGACCAGTTGCAGCTCGAGAGCGCGATCGATGAGTTTCAGAGCGGCGGCAGGCCGGCCTTGCACGACTATCTCGCAGGTCTTGACCGCATCTTTGGCGGAAAGCATTACCTGCTCGATGCAAAGGGCGTCGACCTGGTGACCGGAGATAATCAATCGAGACTCCTGCCGCGGCCTCCGGCAACAAGCTCCCGCCTTCGCACACACGGCCGCTGGATCGTGACACGCGAAGCAACCGACCGGCAGCATTGGTTCGCAGGCGAAGGTGAGCTGGGGCGCCCACAGACGCGGACCTTCCTTCCCTACTACTTTCTCGTCATCGGAGCCACGGTGGTGCTGTGCTGGATTGCCTCCATCGGCGTGGTTTTGCCCATTCACAAGATTGCTGCCACCATTGCGCAATTTGGCGACGGCAACCTTTCGATACGCGTGCAGACCAAGCGACACGACGAGATCGGGCAGCTTGGGCGCTCGTTCAATCGCATGGCTGGGCGGCTGGAACGCCTGATCGTGAGCGAGCGCAGACTGCTCGGCGATATCTCGCACGAGCTGCGCTCGCCCCTCGCGCGTCTCAAGTTTGCAGTGAAGCTGGCAAGGACCTCGCCGGACAGCAACAGCGCTCTCGATCGCATCGAGCGCGACGTGAACCGCATCACTTCGCTGGTGGCAGACATCGTGGAGATCACCACCATCGAAGGCAATCCGACGATGCGCGATCTCACCAGCGTCAACGCCCGCGAGGTGGTTGACGAAGTCGTGCGGGATTGCACAGTGGAAGCTCAGTTTCGCGAGTGCAGCATCGCGGTGAAGGGCGAGCTTGCGCACGAGGTGCGCGGAAATCGCGAGCTGTTGCGCAGGGCTGTTGAGAATGTGCTGCGCAATGGCATTCGCTATTCTCCCAAGCAGTCCACGATTCAGATCGCGCTCGAAGAGAACGAGACCCACGCAGTCATTGCCGTGCGCGATTTTGGACCCGGCGTTCCAGAAGACGCGCTCTCGCGCATCTTCGATCCCTTCTTTCGCGTGGAAGAAGCGCGTGAGACAAGCAGCGGCGGCACCGGCATGGGCCTCTCCATCGCCAAACGTGCGATACAGGTGCATCGCGGAACCATCGTTGCAGAGAATGCTCTTCCTGGATTGTGCATCTCCATCAAGATTCCTCTTGCCGCGCAAGCCGCTTCATACGAGCACGATAGTGCGCAGAATGCGGAAGACTCGAAGGCGCTTAAGATTTCTTAAGCTGAAATTGCTCGACAACCGTGTGTAATGCCCTTAATGCCTTCAGCAGTTAGTGGCTCCGTACGGAGGCATACACAAAGGAGATTCCATGAAACGTGCCTTCGGATATGCCCTGCTTCTTGCATCGTTGTCGGTGCCTGTATTCGCCGCAAAGAATTCAGAGAGCGTGACAATCAACTCGGCGGTTAAGGTTGGTACCACTGAACTGCCCGCGGGCGATTACAAGGTTTCCTGGACCGGTGCCGGATCCGCTGTTCAGGTGACGTTTGCGCAGAAGGGGAAAGCCCCTGTCACCGTTCCAGCAAAGGCCGTTGAAGAGAAGAACGGCCACGTTGCCACTATCACCAATGAAGTGGGCGGCGCCCACGTCCTCCAGTCCCTTCAGCTCGATCACGTCACACTGACGATGACTGACAATTCAGCCTCGGGTCAGTAAAGCGGTTACAGATTTCTCAGAGCTTCCTTCCTTTTTATCCCCATCCGGTCCATTGGATGGGGCTCTTGTTTGTGCCCGCGCCGCGGCCATTTGGGTTCGCCGGTATCCGCTTCTTCGCGTGCCGGATCTGAAGAAATATGCGGCCAATGAACTACCGACTCCTCGCGCGTGCCCCAAAAAATGCGGGCCCCGACGCTGTCGGCATCGGAGCCCATGGGTGCGGCGTTACGGCTGGCAAATCTAATCTGCGGCCCAGTAGCGGCTGCTCTAATCTAATCCAGGTTGTAACTCTAATTCAGGTTGTAACCGGGAGCTGTCGACGGTCTGCGGACCGGCCACCCTCCCGGGCGAACAGGTGGCCCGCCGATCGCGGGCCATGATACCCAGAAAAAGCTTAGACTGTGGCGAGCGAGCGCAGAACCTGGTCGATGTGCTGCTGCATCCGCTCTTCGGGCAGTGCCTCGATCGGCTGCGCCGGCGCGGCCGCAACCGGAACAGGCTGGGCCTGGGGACGGCTGGCTTCCACTGTGGAGCCGACTTCGACAATCAGCTTGAGGGCCGTAACGGCCTTCTCGATTCTTTCCTTGCGGACGCGAAGCTGCGCCAGCCGTTCGACAATCTGATCGATCTCTGCGCAGCCTGCATCGTATGCTGCGCGATAGGTTGGGTCTGAAGTAACGCCGCTCATAAGTTGCCTCCAGCCCTGAGATTAGGGCGAAGTAATCTTTTAGGACATTACACAAAGGTGCAATTTAGAGGACCTTTGGTAGCAGTACCTGGGTTACCCTCCCGCCCTAGGCCGCGCTCTCGCCCACGAGCTTGGCTGGCGGCGGATTCCACGATATACTGAGGCTTCGGTAACCCCTTGGGCTCCGCACGATTGCGCACCCGAAGCGTGGTTCCGGCTTTCGAGCCAAGATGGGGCGTCCTTAAGAGGCAACGGCCCGCACCGGTTGCAAAGCCCCGAAATAGAACAGATTCTGGAGTTTAGCAATGGCACAGATATGCGATATTTGCGGCAAGGGTCCGCAATTCGGCAATAACATTTCGCACGCTCACAACGTGAGCCGGCGTCGCTGGAACGTGAACCTGCAGGCTGTAAAGGCCCTGGTGAACGGCGCCCCAAAGCGCATCCGCGTCTGCACCAGCTGCATCAAGGCCGGCAAGATCGCAAAGGCCTAGGCGCGCCAGAAACCGAGCGACCACCCGCAAAGCGAGGATTCGCGACCTGACCCCGCCCGCAAAGGACGGGGTTTTGTTGTGCCCGCAAAGGACTTGTTCCGCCCGAAGTCCTGTCACGGCTTTGCCGCCGGCCCGGAGTCGGTTCCAGAGTCGGCCCCGGTTCCGGTTCCAGCCCCGGTTCCGATCAGGGGATTCTCCCAGTCGAATATCTCTGCATCCAGGCCTCCCGGGGCCCATTTGCGCACCACTGTCTGTCCCAGCTTTCCCAGGGTCTGCTCAGCCTCGTTGTCTCCGGTCCAGCGCTGGTCAACATTGTCGAAAGTGAAGGCAGCAATCACAATCGGCCCATTTTTGGTTGAGATCAGGGCAACGTCGTTGCGCACTTCGTCCAAGGCCCCGGTCTTGTTGCCGATTGCCGATCCGTGCTCGCTCGTATCCATTGACTCGACGAGTCGCGGCAGGCTGTCTCTGTCCTGCTGGTTGCGCAGCATATGCAGAATTGCGCCGCAGAGCGGCCCATCGCCAGCCTTCGGCGTCCCACCATCAAGCGCGAGGCGGCAGGCCGCGATCCGCTCCATAATGGAGGCCATCTCGCGCGGAGTCGTCTTGCCCAGTCCGAATTGAGGCTGATCCGCCGGCATTGGCCCAGTGGCAGGAACATAAACCTTCTTGTAGAGAACCGTCTGATGAAGTCCGGCCGCCCGCAACGTCGCATTGATGTGCGCAAGCCCAAGCCGATCGATGGCCATATTGGTGGCAGTGTTGTCGCTGAGCACCACCATCAGCGTGAGCGTATCGCCAAGCGTCAGCGAAATGGGCGGCGTCAA
>JBATYG010000291.1:0-5930 GCA_049673945.1 Occallatibacter sp. | reverse complement strand
CCGATGGGCTTAGCTTTCGGCTCGAGCCCGAAGACGTAATTGTGCTCCTTGTCATCCGGAGGAACGTAGCACCGATCAGCGCCGCCCGAGTTAAGGCATATCCTGGCTGGCGATGTGGGAGCGCAGTTATCGGCGTCGGTAAGGCCAGGCTCAACTCGATATTGTGCCGGACAGGTCATAGGGACGATTCCTAGACCTATCAACGCAAGCGTGATGTATCCAGACCTTGGGGCTCTCGGCATTGGCGTTCTGTATGCCACTCTATTCCAGAGAGCGTGTGCGCTCCAGAATTTTGATCGGTTGCGATTGCCTGATGGGCTGTCGTAAGGTGTTCCCAGCCGAGGAGGGTCCCACCCCGCAATGTCCACCACTGCAGATTTGCCGATTGTTGCTGCTGCGGGCGGCAGCTTTCTTCTCGAGAACCGCATGCCCGCCGGGATCTTCACCCCTGAAGATCTCAATGAGGAGCAGCGCCAGTTCGCCGCGACGGCGGCGCAGTTCGGG
Source organism: Occallatibacter sp. (assembly GCA_049673945.1). Lineage (GTDB taxonomy): Bacteria > Acidobacteriota > Terriglobia > Terriglobales > Acidobacteriaceae > Telmatobacter. The sequence goes on along the minus strand of JBATYG010000291.1, from coordinate 5,426 downwards.
CGCGATGAGATTCTGCCCGCAGCAGCCGATATCGAAGCAAAGAAACCCGGTGCGATGACGGCAATGATCCGCAAGGCCGGCGAACTCGGGCTTACGGGAATCGAGATTCCCGAAGAGTACGGCGGTATGGGACTCGACAAGGTCAGCACCACGGCGATCACGGATCACCTCTCAGTGCTGGGCAGCTTCTCTGCCGCCATTGGCGCGCAGGTGGGCATTGGGGCACTGCCCATCGTGTGGTACGGAACCGAAGCGCAGAAGAAGAAGTATTTGCCGAAGCTGGCGACGGCCGAGTGGATCAGCGCCTACGCGCTTTCTGAATCAACCTCGGGCTCCGACGCCATGAACATCCGCACACGAGCGGTGCTCTCGGCCGACGGGAAAACCTACGAGCTGAGCGGCGAGAAGATGTGGATCACGAACGCTGGCATCGCAGATCTGTTTACCGTCTTTGCCAAGATCGACGGCGAGAAGTTCTCTGCCTTTCTCGTGGAGCGCACCTTTCCCGGCCTGAAGATCGGCGCCGAAGAACACAAGCTCGGCATCCGCGGCTCGTCCACCTGCCCGCTGGTGCTGGATGGTTGCAAGGTGCCTGCGGAAAACCTGCTCGGTGAACCGGGCAAGGGCCACCACATCGCCTTCAACGTGCTCAACGTGGGCCGGTTCAAGCTCGGCGTGGCCTGCGTCGGTGGAGCGCGTTACGCGCTGGCCCACATGATTCGCTACGCAAAAGAGCGCAAGGCCTTCGGCAAGCCGATCGCGGAGTTCGGCCTGATTCAGCGCAAAATTTCGTCGTGCGCCGCCCGCCTTTACGCAACCGAAAGCATGGCCTATCGCACCGCTGGCATGATCGATGCGGCGCTTGCCTCGCTCGAGACCGGGCAGCGGCACGATGCGCGCGAGATTCAAAAGCGCATCGAAGAGTACGCCGTCGAGTGCTCGATTCTGAAAGTCTACGGGTCAGAGATGCTCGCGCTCGTTTCCGACGAACTGGTTGCGACGATGGGCGGCTACGGCTACGTGGAAGAGTATGCCGCCGAACGCTTCTACCGCGATGCGCGCATCAACCGTATTTTCGAAGGCACCAACGAAATCAACCGCATGATCATTACCGGCTGGCTGATGAAGCGCGCCATGAATGGCCAGCTTCCGCTGCTGGGCGCAATCAAGGCGGTGATGGATGAGGTGATGCAGCCGCCATCCTTCGACGCGAGCAGCGATACGGGCGACGCCTTGCAGCGTGAAGCGGCCGTGCTGGCCGCGGTAAAGAAGATTGCGCTCTTTGCCGCCGGCGTGGCGAGCCAGCGCTTTCTCACTGCATTGCAGGATCAACAGGAAGTGATGGCGGACCTGGCGGACATCATCGGCGAGGTCTACGCACTCGAGTCGGCGCTGCTGCGCGCGCAAAAGCTGGGTGCCTCCGGCAAGGCTGCCGAAGCGGCGCGCACAATGACAGCGCTGTTGGCCGACGAGGCGATCGCACTGGCAGAGCAGGCTGCGCGTCGCATTCTTGCGGCATGCGCAGAAGGAGACGCACTGCGCACGCAACTTGCCATTCTCAGGCGCCTGGTGAGGTCTACGCCGGCCGATGTTGTTGAGGCGAGCCGTGCCGTTGCCCGAGCCTGCATCCTCGCAGAGAAGTATCCGTTGTAACGCCAGCGAGCAGCGCGGCGCGTTTACTGCAGGCGCGTCGCGGTGACGATGACTTGCAGGCTGCCTTTGCTGTCGAGCGAGTCGGAACTGAAAACGACCGTGGGCCTGTCGAGCGGAATCAGCACGGGCGCACGCCAGCGGTTCTGGCGGATGACGGGCTGATGAATGCGAGCGTCCATGGCGTCGGCAACGCTGCTGATCTCGGCCGAGAGATCGATAGACAGCAAAGAGCCGGCTTCGACAACGTGCGTGAGATCGAAACTGACTCCGACGTCGACGTATTGGAATTGGACATTGGTGACGGTACCACTCTTTTCATCAGAGTTGCCGCCGGTGGCGACTGGGACCCGCGACCCGGTGCGCACTGAGCCGTTGAAATGGCGATCGGTGCTCACGCTCGTCATATAGGTGCGACTGTTGACGGGCTTGCCTTCGGCGTCAAGTTCCCGCACGACGAATACGAGGTGATAGAAGTGGGGCGCAGGCTCGGCGGCTGGGACAGCTTCGGCAGGCTTGTCGGGGCCTTGCGCGCGGGCAGCCGCAGGCAGCATGAACATCGACACGAGAAGAGTGCAAAGCAATGCGAATTTGCGCATGATGAATTACTCCTTGCCCTCGGCGGGCGATGAGAGGGGTGGAATGGAGATGGCGGAGATGCGGATCGGTTCCGCCGCTTGTTGCTGCTGCCGGAGAAGGCTTTCGCGTTGCTCTGGGGAGGACTGTGCTACGAGATGAACCAGCGCCTGTTCTTCGGCGGAGAGCGGACGTGGCGCGGGGAAGATATTTTCTTTGGGAGCGGACATCGACGAGGCGAGTGTCGGGGCCGGCTTAGGGCGCCGTGCGTGCGCGCCTGCGGGATGCGCGGTACGTGAATTTTCCCAGAGAGGCGCCGGCGCGGCTGGCGGGGCGATCGAAACTTCGGCGCGCGGCGTGATGTTCGTCGGCGTATGCCATGGTGCGATGAGCAGGAGCAACGCGGCGGCCGCGGCGGCTGAGGCCAATCCGGCGCCCCAGAACCACCGCATGCGGCGCGAGCGCGCGGCGGAAACCTGCGCGAGAACGCGGGGTACGAGATGCAACTCGGGTTCAGCGTACGTGGAGAGAGCCGCGTCAAGCTGGCAATCGAGTTCGTCGTATTCAGCCACGGTGTACCTCCGGCGCGTGCAGGCGGGCGAGCTTCTGGCGCAGTAGAAGGCGCGCACGCTGCAGCCGAGTTCGCACGGTCCCCTCGGGAATGCCGAGTGCGGCGGCAATGTCACGCGAGGTGAACGTCTCGATTGCGCTGAGGACGAGCGGGACGCGCAGCTCTTCGGGAAGAGCATTGATCATGGCATGAATGCGAGCGCTGCCGTCGGCGTCGAGCACGCTTTGTTCCGGACTTGGCGCGAGAGAAGGCAATACCTCAGTCTCTCTCTCGGCATTTGCGAAGCGCTGCGCCCGAGGGCGCAGGTCCACAGCTACCCGCCAGGCGGTGCGCGCGAGGAAGGCGCGCTCGCTTTCAGCCTGCTGCCATCCGCGATTGCGATAAAGCTTCAAGAAGGTCTCCTGCACGGCATCCTCGGCGTCGTGGGTGTTGAGCAGTACCGCATAGGCCACCTTGTAAACCAGGCGCGATTGGCGCTGAACGAGCGCCGCGAACTCCGCGTCTGGATCGGTGGGCAAGAGCGAACGGTCTCCGGTATTCCTACCTGCAATAGACGGCAGTGGCGGAGCAGCTGTTCAGTTTATTTGGAAGTTCGCGGGCAAAAAAGGAAAAGGCACACTCACCCCCGCAAAAGGAGGAAGTGTGCCTTGTATGTTAATTCAGCCTGAGCCTAGGCTTTTGCTGAGGTGAGCGCGCCGAGGTCTGCGGCCATCTTCTCCGTTGAGAAGGCTTCGATAAGGTCGCCTTCCTTCAGATCGCTGTAGTTGGCGATGCCGATACCGCACTCCATGCCGTTTGTCACTTCGCGGGCATCGTCCTTGAATCGCTTCAGTGATCCAATCTTGCCCTTGAAGATCGACTCTCCGTTACGCATCACCTTGATCTCCGAGTCGCGGCGGATGACGCCATCCAGTACGCGGCAGCCGGCGATCGTGCCCACCTTGGGAATCCTGAAGATGTTCAGCACTTCGGCGCGGCCCATGTAGTTCTCCTTGAACGTGGGTTCAAGCAGACCCATCATGGCGAGGCGCATTTCATCCTGCAGCTCATAGATGATCGAGTGCAGACGGATGTCCACATCTTCCTGCTGCGCCAGTTCGGCGGCTTTGCGCTCCGGGCGCACGTTGAAGCCGATGACGATGGCGTTTGAGGCAGCGGCCAGCAGCACATCGCTCTCGGTGATCGAACCCACACCGGAGTGAAGCACCTTGACGCGCACCTTTTCCGTGGACATCTTGACGAGCGAATCGGCCAGCACTTCCACCGAGCCCGTGACGTCGCCCTTGAGAATGATGGCAAGGTCTTTAACGCCGGACTGGCGAATCTGCTCGGAGAGCCCTTCAAGCGTGAGCCGGGAGCTCTTGGCAAGCTGCGCTTCGCGCTCCTTCATCTTGCGGTATTGCGCAATGCCCTTGGCCTTGTCGCGATCGGCGACGACGAGGAAGGTATCGCCGGCGTCGGGCATCGATTCAAGACCGAGCACTTCAACCGGTGTCGACGGGCCGGCCTCCTCGATGGCGCGTCCACGGTCGTCGAACATGGCGCGAACCTTGCCGAAGGTGTTGCCGACGATGTAGCTGTCGTTCAGGTGCAGCGTGCCGTCCTGGACGAGCACCGTGGCGACGGCGCCGCGGCCGCGATCGAGCTTGGCTTCGAGGACCGAGCCCACGGACTTGCGGCCCGGGGTTGCCTTCGGCGCCTTGATGTCCGAGACCAGGCAGATCATCTCCAGCAGCAGGTCGAGGTTCAGGCGCTTCTTCGCCGAGACTTCAACGAAGACGGTGCCTTCGCCGCCCGCCGCCCACTCTTCAGGAATGAGGCCGCGATCGGCAAGCTGCTTCTTCACGCGATCGGGGTTGGCCTCGGGCTTGTCAATCTTGTTGACGGCCACGATGATCGGTACGTCCGCGGCCTTGGCGTGATCGATGGCTTCGAGCGTCTGCGGCATTACGCCATCGTCGGCGGCAACCACGACGACCACAATGTCGGTGACCTTGGCGCCGCGCGCACGCATGCGCGTGAAGGCTTCGTGCCCCGGCGTATCGAGGAAGACGATCTCGCGGCCAGAGGCCGGAGAGCCTTCCTTCGAGAAGCGTACTTTGTAGGCGCCAATGTGCTGAGTGATGCCGCCGGCTTCGCCTGCGGCCACGTCGGTCTCGCGGATCGCATCGAGCAGCGAGGTCTTGCCGTGATCGACATGGCCCATCACGGTGACGACGGGCGCGCGCGGCACTTCGAGCTCGTTCGGATTCGGCGCTTCGAGCACTTCCTCGATCGCCTGGTTCGCAATCTCCTCTTCGTAACTGATCACCGTGGCAGCCGCGCCGAATTTCGCGGCGACGTCCTTGACCATCTCGGCGTCGAGAGACTGGTTGACGGTGACGAAGACACCGCGCATGAGCAGGATCGCAATCAGGTCCTTGGCGCGAATCTCGAGCTTCTCGGCAAGGTCCTTTACGCTGATGCCCTCGGTCACCGTGATTTCCCGCGTGATCGGCACCGGCTCGTTGCTGAACTGCGTCGCGCCGCCAAACCGCGCCGGCGGCACGAAGCCCTTCATCGGGCCTTCCTTGGTCTTGGGATACTGCTGGCGGCCACGGCCCCTCGCCGCGTTGGTGCGCTGCGCGCG
>JBATYG010000290.1:0-2523 GCA_049673945.1 Occallatibacter sp. | reverse complement strand
GCTCCAGTGGCCGAGGGCCGCAAGCACGAGTTCACCACCCACAGCGGCGCTGACACCGTTGAGGTGGGGCGCAGGCTGGTTCGTCTGCTGGCGCCGCCGCAACTGCTGCTGCTGAAAGGCGACCTGGGAACAGGCAAGACAACACTGGTGAAGGGCATTGCGCAGGCTCTCGATGCTGCGGAGCCGGACGAAGTTACCAGCCCTACCTTTACGCTGCTGCATGAATACGATGGTTCGCTTGACGGCAGACCAATCAAGCTTTACCACATCGATGTCTATCGGCTTGAGAGCGAGCGGCAGCTTGAGACGCTGGGCCTGGACGAGTTGCTCACTCCAGACGCGCTGGTGCTGGTTGAGTGGGGCGAGAAGTTCAAGAGTATTCGCAAGAAGGCGACCGGGGAGATCGATATCGCCTCTGTGAGCGGCGACGAACGCAGAATTACGGTGACGCTGAGAGATTGACGATGAGGATTGCTGCCATGCAACGTGAACATCTGCTTCGATTCGGGGTCAGTGCCGGCCTGTTGTTGATGCTGGCTGCCGGTGCGGGAGTTGCGCAGCAGGCACATCCGGGCACTGTAAAGGCCGCCCACCACCATGTGAGCTCAAGGAGACATCATCATCGGCCCAAAGCGAGCGCTGCGGCTCCTGTGCGAGTGGATGTCTACAACGGATCGAGGACGCAGACGCAGGTCTTCAACGACACTTCGGCCGCGCGAGCGAGGAATGCGAAGTCCGATGCTGGCCTGACGCGTGTAGACGTGATCAACGGCTCAGTGAAGCAGATGCAGGTCTTCAACGCAATGCAGGCTCCGGGTGCACAAACTGCGGGTAAGAGGTCTCGCGGCCGGTCGCAGCGAAATGTCGCTGAAGCCAACTACTCCGATGTGGAGATTTTCAACGGGACCACCAAGCAGAGACGGGTATTCACGCACGAGGGCAGCGGCTCAGCAGGCAAATCGCCTGCCCCGGTTCGGCCTGGTACTGCGCCGGTAGTTGTTGGCATCGCGGCCACGGGCGCCGAAACCAGAGACACGAGCGCGCCGCGCGTGGTCACTGGCATCGCCTCAGGAGGCTCCGCGGCATCGACCGACGGCGCCGAACCGGGCGCGGTGAGTGTTTCGCCGGCGCCTTCAAAACGTCCCGCGTACGTGCCCGCGCCACAAGACGCGCCACAAGAATAGCCCCCTTCAGCTTTTGCGCCGCTCGCTTTAGTTTTTGCGACGATAGAGCAGCCACCAGTTGGATCGCGCGACGAACGAAAAGTGATCCAGAAGATATTGGTGGTAGATGGCCTGCAGGTCGAGGTCGCTGTCCCGGTGAGAGCTGGGAGATTCCGGAAGCATAATCAGGTCGGCATCGCCGAAGACCGTTTTCGCATCCAGCGGATGTGTCTTCGATATGTCATTGCCCAGGTGGAACCACGGGCTGCCGCCGTGTGCCGGTTTGCGCCGCAGCAGGTATGGGAAGGGATTGCTGTATCCGACGGTGATAATCGACTCCTGCGGGCTGCTATGCTCCCTGAGCAGTTGCACGCCATCATCGAGGTAATCGGCAAAGTCGCTTCCGGTTTCATGCTTGAACTGATCCAGTGCCGACATGTCGAGCTCGTAAAAAGCCATCCGCTGCATTCCGGGCACTTCTATGGCGGCTGCCTTCACGGATGGCAACTGGTAACGGAGAAGCGTCTGTAACGTGGACGCTTCGTGTCCAAACTGAATAAAGACGCCGCCGAGGCCGAGCAGGACGGCGGCCGAGATTGCGACCTTTTCCTTCGCCGCCGGGAATGCCCTTGTCAACTCCACAATGAGGATGATGACCCAGAGAACTGCGAGCTGATAGCCACTTTCGCCGTAGTCGGTGCGCCGCAGTACGAGACTGCCTGCGACCATTGCCAGACAGAGCAGAACAAGCCTGCCCGCGAATGCTTTCCAGTCGCGATCGCGCCGGATGAGCATGACGGTGATGAGTGTGAGGGAGAGAGCGGTGAGGATCTCAATGCTCGCAAGCCCCAGCTTCAGGGTGGCGCCGACGCCGACTCCGCCGATGCGCGATTGGATGGCGTAGCGCATATCGAGCAGAAACGGAACGATTGCCGAACGCAGGATCGCAAGGAAGACGATGAGCATGACGCCGGCTCCTGCGAGCAGGCCACGCAGGCGGCGGCTTTCAACGGGACGCACGGCAAGCGTGGCAAAAATAAGCAGGAGCCCGGCAAAGAAGAAGTTGAGCTTGAGGAAGGCAAGAAGAATCACGGCAGCGCCACTCGAGACACCGCCCCAGAAGCGGCTCCGCTCGTAGGCGAAGGCGCATTCGATCAGGATGAGACCGAGAATTGTGTACCCGTGGCGGTTGTAAATCATCGCGCAACTCATGATCTGCGTGGGCGCTCCTAGGGGCGATGCGGAAGTCGCCGTAAGAATGAGCCAGGCAGTGATGAGTGCCGCGGGAACGAATTGCATGCGAGGACGGCAAAGGAACCAGCACCAGATTGCGGCAACAGCCCCAAAGATCGCGTTACCC
>JBATYG010000289.1:0-2677 GCA_049673945.1 Occallatibacter sp. | reverse complement strand
CTGTAGGCGCGTGCAGCTTTGCGAGGCGGCGTTCGATCGCTTCAGTAGTGGCCTCGTGGCCGAGAAGCCGCGCGGCTTCAGCCAGCAGTTCTCGCGTACGGCGCTGCGGGCCAAGCACTCCGAGGTAGGCGGGCACAGATTCAAGCGATTCAATTGAAGCCAGAATGCGCGAGTCCTGGTCGAAGCTGTGGGTCATTACGATTGCGGCGTCGGTGGGCCGCATGCGCAAAAGCCCCGGCGCGGCATCGGGCAAATCGAAGATCGGGAGCGTCAGCACTTCATCAGAAGTGGGAAAGCGCTCTCGTGTCGCAAGATGAGCGCGGCCATCGGCCACGGTGACAAACCAGCCTAGCTGCTGCGCCATCGCAACGAGGGGTTTCGCGTCATCGCCGGCGCTGAAGATCCACAGGCCCGGCCGCGCGGCGGAGCAGGCAGCCCACGCGTGCGTCGGTGTGCCGTCAATCATGATCGTCTGCTCGAGCGATTCCTGCTGCCCGAGAGCGCGTGCAGCCAGAGCCCGCATGGCAACGAAATCCGGTTCCTCCGCGTCCTGATCCAGCAGCAGCGGATTCCCGCCCAACGATTCTGCGATGGCCCTCGCGCCGATGTGCTTGCCTTCAACAATTGTGGCCACGGCGATCGGCAGGCGTGCTTTGAACGCTCTTTCAAGCGCATCGAGGAGTGGACGCGCGGACGTGCTCCGCTCCAGCAGGAGGAAAACGACACCTCCGCAGCCGGAGCCATAGGGGCGGTCGCCGTCATCTTCCTGCGTGGAATAGCGCTCGACAACCGGCCCGGCAGAGGTCAGCCACCAGCAGCGGCGCGCCACCTCCGCTTCGAGACATCCTCCGCTGATGGTTCCTGCGCGACGGCCATCCTGCGCCAGCAGCATGCGCGCGCCCGGCTTGCGATAGCTTGAGCCCTCGACCGCGACCACTGTCGCCAGAATGTAGTCTGCCCCCGCGTCTTCGAGTTGATGCCAGAGAGACAGAATCGGTCCGAGGTCAGTCATTCGTCAGTCACGCGCCGATGATCAAGTCTCTCATCATCAGGCTTCCACGATGGTAGATTTCAGCAGGTCTTCGATGCGCACGGGCAGCTCGCGCACGCGCACCCCCGAGGCGTGCCAGACGGCGTCGGTGATGGCCGCGGCAATACCGGCCAGCCCGATTTCTCCGACGCCGCGCGCGCCAAACTCGCCCATGATCGGATCGGGATAATCGAGGAAGGTCACATCGATGCTGGGCGAGTCGGCGCAGGTGGCCATCAGGTAGTCGGCCATGCTGCCGTTGATGGGCTGGCCGCTGCGCTGATCGTAGATCGTTTCTTCCAGCAGGCCCATGCCCACGCCCATCACTACGGCGCCCTCGATCTGGTTGGCCGCAGCCTTGGGATTGATGATGCGTCCTGCGTCGATCACGGTGACCACGCGGCTCACAAGCAGACGCGCGATCTCGGGCTCCCATTCAACTTCGGCAAACTGCGCGCCATAAGAATGCAGCGAGTAGCCCTTCGACTTCGGATCTTCCCACGTCGGTATCGTCTTGCCTTCGGCGCTGATGCCGTTGAGATGCGCCATCTTCAGCATGTCGGCGAAATGCATGCCGCTCGCGGGGTTCTGATCCTTGCCGTGAACTATGCCGCCTGTGTATGCAACCGTCTCGAGCGAAGCGTTTTCAAAGGGCGAGCCCTCCGTAGAGGCGGCGAGCTTCTGGAGCTTCTCGATCGCGCTGTCTGCGCCATTGGCAATGGCCTGCAGCACTGAACCCGTCACCATCGAGCCACCTGACATGGGCCCATCGGGCAGTGCGCTGTCACCGAGGATCACATCGATGCGGTCGAGCGGCATGCCGGTCTTCTGGCTCAGCACCTGCGCAAAGATCGTGTACGTGCCGGTGCCGATATCCTGGGTTCCGCATCGCACGCAGAGCCGGCCATTGGCGCAGAATTCCACGGTGGCCGTGCAGGGCAGGCGCACCACGCCCCAACTTGCGCCGGCCAGTCCCCAGCCGATGATCTTGCCGTCGCGCCGCATTGAGCCCACGGCAGGCGTGCGCTTTTCCCATCCAAATTTTTTCACGCCCACCTCGAAGCACTCGCGATAATGCCGCGACGAAAACTGCGCGTTGTTGCTTTCGTCCTTTGTTGCGTCATTGATCAGGCGCAACTGCAGCGGGTCGATTTTGAGCTCGTGCGCGAGCTCGTTCATTGCCGACTCAAGCGCGAAGAGCCCCGGCACGGCTCCCGGTCCGCGCATGTACATCGGCGCGCCATAGTTACGGCGGACGAGTGCGCCTGTGACTTCAAGATTGGCGACGCTATAGAGATACGGCGTCGCCTCACCGCAGCCTTCCTCGAAGTCGTCGAGCTGCGAAGTCACGCTTCGGTAGTCATGTCGCAAAGCCAGCAGCTTGCCGCTGTTGGTTGCACCCAGCTTCACGCGCTGCTCGGTGCGCGGGCGGTAGCCTACTGCCGAGAACATCATTCTGCGATTTACGCTGAGCTTCACCGGCCTCGCGAGCCGGCGCGCTGCCACTGCGCACATGGCGGTGTGCGGCCACGGGAAGAGCTTGCCGCCGAATCCCGAGCCCAGAAAGCGCGTAACCACGCGAACATTCTCAACCGGCAGCCCCAGCACCTGGGCCATCACGATGCGGTGGTTCATTACGCCCTGCGT
>JBATYG010000288.1:0-12323 GCA_049673945.1 Occallatibacter sp. | reverse complement strand
TCATATTTGGCCTGTTTTCTGGTCATGCGGTTCAACACAAACCCAATGACGGGTATGCCGTTGCGCTCGATCATGTGGGCAGCGCGGTTGAGAAAAGGCCGGGTGACCACGCCGGCCTGCGAGACCCAGAGAACCGCATTCACCTTGGAGGACATGGACACCGGGTCGGTCACGAGCAGTGCCGGAGGGCTGTCAATGAAGATCACGTCGTAGCGGGAACGCAGACTCTTGAGAAGCTCGGTGAAGGTGGAGGAGCCGAGCATCTCGGATGGCATGGGTGGCCGCGGACCCGCCGGCAGCACATCGAGCGAGGGGACATAGACGCCATGCAGAATGGCGCTGTCGAGTGAACAGGTGCCCGCGAGAACATTGCTCAGTCCAACCTCGCCGCGGAAGTCGAGCCTGCTCTTGAGGCGAGGCCGACGCATGTCGGCCTCAATAACGAGGACCTTGCGATCGTGCTGCGCAAAGGCGACCGCGAGATTCGCGGTTACAGTCGTCTTGCCTTCGCCCGGAATGCAACTGGTGAGCAGAATGACTTTTGGCGCGCCGCCAGGGCTGGACAACATGATCGACGTGCGGAGCACTCTGAATCCCTCGGCAGCCGCTGAGTCAGGATGATCGAGCATCCAGACCGCGCTGCTGGCAGGCGTGGCGGCATCGTCCTGCCCGGGCGCAGGCAAGCCTTTGAGCTGTCGAGCCTGATGAAGCAGCCGCGAACCGTAGCCGGAGCCGGCGTCGTGAAAGTTGGGGATGACCCCGATGACGGGCCTTCCGGTGATCTCTTCCACTTCAAGCGGGTCGCGGGCAGTGCGGTCGAGGCTTTCGGCGATAAACGCCGCCGAAATACCAAAGAGGACGCCAAAGAAAAGGCCCATCGCAAGATTGGCCGTGCGCCGCGGAAGAATGGGCCGAGCCTGAGAGCGCGCAGGATCGATGACGGTGATGTTTGTTGCCTTCAGCCCGGCAGCGACATTGGCTTCCTGCAGGCGGGTAAAGAGATCCTCGTAGAGCTTTTTGCGCGAATAGGCTTCCTGGCTCAGAACGGCAAACTGTACCGTCTTCTCATTCAACTGGCTTGCGGCTTTCTGCTGCTCGTCGAACCTGCGCCGGATTTCATCTTCCGTCCGCTTGGCGAGCTGAAAATCAGCCTGGGCCACCGAAGTGATGCGGTGGAGTTCCTGATTGATCTGCTCATTGAGAGCGGTCAGCTGGGTCTGCATTTCCTGCAGGTGGCGATTGTTCGGCCCAAAATTCGAAGAGGCCTGGGCCATGTTGATTTTGAGCTGATACTGCTCCTGCTGAAGCGTCTGCAGAGCAGAAGTGCCGCCACCTTGCGTGAGCACCATCGACTTGCTTTGGATAGCCAGCGGATCGCTCTCGAGACCGGCGATGATGGAGCCGTCGCCGGTCTGAACCAAATGGTAGATGGCTTCCTTCTCGATGCGATTGGCTTCGGCCGTGGTCAGCTCGGTGTTGAGCTCATCGAGCTTTTGAATGACGACGCTGTGGATGCCGGCTGAACCGGGGGAGTTGCTTGCGGAGTCAGTGGGCATGATATCCAGACTGATGATGCCCGTTTCTTTTTCGAAGTCGGTTAGCTTCTTCTCGGATTCTTCGACGTTCGCTTTCAACTCTGCGAGCTGCTTGGTGAGCCACGCAGAGGCCTCGCTGGTCGCGGCATAGTGCGACTGGAGGTACTGATCCTTGTACATTTCAATGATTGTGTTCGCGACGCGAGCCGCCTCTTCAGGATTGTGGCTTTCATAGGAAACCTGGATGAGCCGTGTGCCGCGAACGGGATCAATTCTCAGCCCACTTTTGAAGGCGTCAAGCAGCCGCTCTCTTCTCTTCGGCGACTCTGCGAGGGGTTTGCCCTTCTCCGTATCGACCTGGTGGTCCTTGGGCGACTCCTCCTGTTTGTCGAGGCCGAGCTTCTCGATGACCGCGAGGGCCAGAGAGTCGCCTTGAAGAATTGCTGTCTCAGTCTGCTGATCGATGAGCAGACTATCAACATCGGATCCAAATTGCTGCGAGAGCATGTCAGCAAGTCCGGAGTCTGCCGAGCCGCTGCTCTTGGTCAATTCGATCGTTGAGGTCGCCTCATAGGTTCGAGGGGTTATGGCCGTGATGATCAAAGAGGCGATCATGCAGAGGATGATTGCCCCGACGATCCAAACGAACCGCCTCTTGACGATTCCCAAGAGGCCCTGAAGGCCGTGGAGCCTGGCAAATTGCTGTACATCATTGGGCCGCAACAGCCCATCTGTCTTTTCGCTTGCCAAGCCCAGAGTTTCGCCGTTATTCACAATCCATCCTTAAGAGTCAGCCGCCGGCCAGAAGATGCCAAGCCGCGTTTTGCTCGCCTGAGACGCATGGCTGATTGGCCGCGTCACGAGGGCTGCCGAATGTGGCTGCAGATCAGGATATTGAATTCGCCAGCCGGGGTGTCAGCAGAAATGCACGCGGGCGCTTCGACCGCGGCCGGGAATTCAGTCCACAGAACAATGGGGGGAGAAGTCAACCAAGCTCGGGCGTCGAGCCGAGATGAGGCAGAACCAGGTCGCGCTTGCCTTTGCTGCTGCCCGACTTCTCGAACTGAAGAGCCATGGCGCGCTCCGCGTCGGGCTGCGGCGGACCCATCGCATGAATATCCGGCACGTAGTCCGGAATCAGGTCGGTGAGATGCGAGACCAGCTGCGGTACATCTCCCTCGGAGATGACGCGAGCGAAGCCGTGCAGGTGCGCCTTCATGCGCGCCATATCCGGCCCGACTGGGCTGAGATAGCGCCGGATCTTGGCATGCGACGTGGGGGCGAGGGCCTCGTCAAGCAGATTGAGTTCCTCGAAGAGTTTTTCGCCGGGCCGGAGACCGGTGAACTTGATTTCGATATCCTTATCGGGCTTGAGGCCGGAGAGAAGGATGAGGCTTCTGGCGAGATCGACGATCTTGACCGGTTCGCCCATGTCGAGGAGAAAGACGTCGCCGCCCTTGCCGATGGCGAAGGCCTGCAGCACGAGCTGCGAAGCCTCGGGTATGGTCATGAAATAGCGGCGCATCTCGGGATGCGTGACCGTAACCGGCCCGCCGGCTGCGATCTGCTCTTTGAAGATGGGGACCACGCTGCCATTGCTGCCGAGCACGTTGCCGAAGCGGACAGAGACAAACTTTGTCTTCATATCCTGCTGCAGGCCGCGAATGAGCAACTCGGCGACGCGCTTGGTTGCGCCCATGACACTGGTGGGCCGCACGGCCTTGTCGGAAGAGATCATGACGAAATCTTCAACGCCGAAATCGAGCGCAGTGATGGCCGTATTCCAGGTGCCGAAGATGTTGTTCTCGACGGCTGCGAAGACGTGGCGCTCCATCAAGGGAACGTGCTTATAGGCAGCGGAGTGGTAGATGATGGCGGGGCGGTGGCTGCCGATAGCACGCCGCAGATGCTCGACATTGGTGATGCTGCCTACTTCAGGATGAAATACCAGATCGGGGAAGGTATTGCGCAGCTCGCGATCGATCTGAAAGAGAGGGGTTTCGGCAACGTCGAAGCCGATGAGGGCTGCCGGGTTGAAGCGCGCGATTTGGCGGCAGAGCTCCGAGCCTATCGATCCGGCGGCGCCGGTGACCATGACCACCTTGCCCTGGATGCGCTCCTTGATGTGTTCTTGATTGAGGCGCACTGCCTTTCGGCCCAGAAGATCTTCGACGGCGATGTTGCGGATCTGCCCGTCAAGATTTCTGCCCTTGATGAGATCGCCGAGGCTTGGCACGGTCTTGTATTCGAGCTCGGCATTGACAAGGAGATCGAAGATGCGGGTAATCTGTTGCCCACTCGCGGACGGGATGGCCACCAGGACCTTCTTGATTGCGTGCTTTTCGGCCAGTTCCCTGAGATTGTCGCCCGTGCCGAGGACACGCCGGCCAGCCAGCTTGAGGCCCACCTTGCTTGGATCGTCATCGATGAAGCCGATGACATCGCACTTCAACGAGCGATTCTGCCTCAGCTCCCACAGCAGCTGGAGACCTGCGGCGCCGGAGCCGTAGATCAGGGTTCGCGTGGCTGTGCCTTTGGCCCAGCGGGCCTCAACCGAGATGGCCATGGCGCGGAAGACAAGGCTCCCGGTCAGCAGAAGGAACCCGGAAAGCATCCACTCAAGAATGTAGATCGAGCGTGGAACGCCCCACGCGCCGAGCGTCACAAACAGGAGCAATGCGCCGACAACCGAACCGGCGGTATTAAGAAGGAGAAGACGTTGCGCATCATAAAGCGACGTGTACTGCCAGTGGCGCCGGGTGACGCCACCCAGAGCCAGTATGAGGGACTTTGCGACGCACCAGACGCACAACGCCAGCCACATAACGCGCTGGTAGCGCACGGGCACGGCGCCATCGAACCGCAAATTGAATGCCAGGTAGGCCGCCAGGGCCAGAACAATTGCATCTTTGAAAGAGGCCAACAACCGCCAACCTACGCGCTTTCCTAACGTGTCAAGCGAAGGTAGTGAAGTGGGGGACAATTCTTTCCTCCTGCAACTCTGATTTGGCCTGTTACTGCCCATCCACGCAGAGCGGTACATCCGCCTGTACCGAGAGCTTTGGACTCAGCAAATCCAGCCAGAATTTGCTGCATACCGCGACTGCGTCTTTCCCTTCCTTGAGCGGAGCCCCATCGCCGCGCAATTTCGCGAGCTTGGGATAAATCAGAACCAGGGCCATGCAGGATGCAGTGAACAATGTGGCATCGACTTCAAACAGGCCGCCCTTGCATAAACTTGCTTCAAGGTAGCGGCGAAGATCAGCAAAGTGCGACGTAAGCAGCGAAAAGCAGACGGCATCTGCTTCCTTCCGCATCTCTACGAATGCGACGGCGAAGAGCCTGCAGACGTCAGGCTTGTCTTTGAGAAAGTTCGAGACAAAGGCGACGATGCCGGGAAGGACAACGGCGGGGCTTTCGTTGCCGAGCTTCGCCGTGCTTTGTTCCCAGCGCGATTTGAATTCTCCCGACTGCGAACGGAGCACCGACCAGAACAGGTGCTCTTTGCTATCAAAATGGCGAAAGAGTGTGTTTTCACTGACACCGGCAGAGCGGGCGATTTCGCGCGTGGTGGTGCCGTGATATCCCTGGCAAGCGAACAACCGGCTCGCCGCAGTAACGATTTTCTCGGTGCGCTCAGAATTTCTGAGGGGCATGGACGCATTCCCCCGCGATTTGTGAAAGTACAGCCGGTGGAGACGGCGGCTGAAGATCGTGCAACGCTGCTAAGCCGCACAAATGGGGGCCCGAGAAGAAAACGGAATGAAGAGAGACTGGATAAGAAAGGTCAGGCCTGCGCCAGCACCGGCTCGAGATCATCGGCGTCGATCTCGACGGCAGCCTGCTGATTAATGAGATCGATGGAGAGGACGAACCGCAATCCTGCTCTCTTGCGGATGAGGACGCCTTCAACACCCTGCAAAACGCCGGACTTGATGCGCACTTTTGAGCCAGCGGCAAGCTCGTTGAAGGGCTCAACCTTGCGGCCTTTGAGGCCGGAGCGCAGAAACTCCATCTCTGTATCGGGCAGATAGACATCGTTTCTGCCGTTGCCGACGATCTGCACAACTCCCGGAGCCTGAAGAACCCGAGCACGATCCCACTGGCCGATGCGCACGAAGAGGTATGAGGGAAACAACGGCAGAACAACCTTGACGCGCTGGCGATTCTTCCAGACCTTTTCTACTTCATAAGTTGGAAGAAAGGCCTCGACCTCTCTGAGCATCAAATGACGGAGGGCGGATTTCTCGTTCCTGGGAAGTGTAAAAACTGCGTACCAATGCGGCTGCGATAGCAGGATAGCGGCCTGAGTTGCCGAATCGACGTTGCGCTCGAACTGCTGTTGAACTGTGTGCTGCGTACCCCATGTCATTGAGTGTCTAGCGCTCCGAAAGCCGTAGCCGATTAAGATGAACAGTGCGTTAACCCTGCGTCGGGATGCATTTGGGCAGGGCTTCGCCATGCTCACTTAGCTGACCGCTCTTTACGGTCAGGGTATACAGATAAACCTAGAGTCTTGAGAAGCGCGTAAGTAACGGCGATAGTTCCCGTCGCGTCTCTCGCCTGGCCCTCCCAATTGAGGTTGCAATTGGGTTTAGATGCTTACACTTGGGATTAGATGCCTCATCACCAAGACGAGATTTCTGCTCGAACACAAAGCCAGCAAAGATGTGGACTTACGTTGAGGGAGACTGAGAGTGAGCACCTACTCCCAGTAGTAACGCAACGCCAGTATACGCGAACCCATCCCGCGCCGAAAAGTTCTGTTTAAGACGTCGCCGGCCTGGCGGGAGGGGCTTTTTCGCGCGGGAAACAGCGCGCATTTTATGCAAAAACAGCCAGTTACATGATTAGATGCATCCCGGTAAGTTCGCGAAACAGGAACGGCTGATACGAAAGGCCGCCTCCTTTAGAACGACGATCGAAATCTTGCGATTGCAGTCCGGGCGTAGTACGCGAGAATAGCTAAAACCTCGAAGCGTCGGTACACCCGCTCCTCAGGGGTGGGAGCCGGGTAACAACGGCAGCAAGGCAGGAGAAGACCGGCTTGAAACATGCCAGCTATAACTCAGCAGAGCAGATGGACATTGACGACAGGCGGGACCCATACCTGAAGCCATCGTTCTCGTTAAAAGACCGCGCGCGGCGTGCGGTATGGAACGCCTGTTGGCTGTTGCTCTATCGGCCATCGCCGCGGCCCTTGCATGGATGGCGCTCGATGCTGCTGCAGGTCTTTGGCGCACGGATGGGCCCGAAGTGCCACTTCTATCCGGCTTCGCGGGTGTGGGCGCCGTGGAACCTCTCGTGTGCGGATCAGGTGACGCTTGGCGATGACGCCGAGATATACAATCCGGCGCCGATTCATCTCGGCTCGCACGCCATTGTTTCGCAGGGCGCTTACCTGTGCGGAGCGACTCACGATTTTGATGATGCGGCTTTTCCTCTTCTCGCGTACACAACACAGATTGGCGCATACGCATGGATATGCGCACGGGCATCGGTGTGTCCTGGAGTGGAAGTGGGAGAGGGTGCTGTGCTGGGGCTCGGCTCGGTAGCAAGCCGGAATCTCGATCCATGGTGCGTCTATGCAGGGTCTCCGGCACGCAAGGTGAAGGAGAGGAGGCGGATGGATCGGGAAGAGGGTATATAAAGCCGCGGGCCGGCGCGCTCAGTCGGGAAGCTGTATGCGGGTGAAGCGCGCGATTACGGCGCGCCTCTCTTCATCGCTCGATGCGCTGCGGAGAGCAGGCTCGAGCTCGCGCACCTTGGCTCCGACGAGAAACCGATACCAGAAGCCTTGCAGGACGTGATAGAGCAGGCCTTCTCTGCCGTCAAGAAAGCCCAGCCGGAAGAAATATCGATAGAGAAAATAAACGATCGCGGAGATCTCGAAGGGGAGGCGGTCGTAGAGCAGCGCCTTTGTGAAGCGCTTGGCCCGGAGTTGCTTCGTTGGGGTCTGAACGGCGGCGTTTTCCGATGCGGGCGCAAGATTGAATCTTTGCGTGAGCACTTCGATGGCCTCACGGCTCGCGTAGCGGTTGTGTTTCTCAGTGAATTCGGTAAGGTCGATGAGGCTATAGTCGGCGAATCCGCCGCTGAAGTCGATCGATCGCCCTTCGGTGAGGTAGATGTGTTCATCCATCCAGCGATCTTCGACGCGGGCTTTGCCGCGGCGCCAGATGCGGAGCATTCTCAGCGGATATCGGCCGCCGTGACGAAGAAAGCGCCCCTGGAAGATGGTCTTGCGATTGAGATTGACTCCGGTCACGTCCGGTGGGAGTTGCGGCAGCCTGATTATGATTTCGGCGGCCAGATCCGACTCGACAATTTCGTCCGCGTCGAGACGCATGACCCATTCTGCGGTGATGGGCGCATTTTCAAGAGCCCACTCGAACTGCTTTGCCTGGTTGCAGAACGGATGCTGAAGGATCTGCGCTCCCCTTGCCTGCGCAAGTTCCACGGTGTCGTCGCTCGAGTAGGAATCGATGACGAAGACCTGCTGCGCGAAGCTCGATAGGTGGTCAAGAGCCCTGGGCAGATGGCGCGCTTCGTTGTAAGTGAGCACCACGATCGCGATGCTTGGCTTGTTGGTCATCGTGGATGCTCCGCGAGGCAGTTGCCGAAGAGTTCAGCCGATGGAGTGCGGTAAAGAGCCTGCGCCGGCGGGCTCGTCCTTGGCGGCGGCGATAACCCGGACAAAATCACGCGCCGACTCTTCGATATGGAAATAGCGCAGAAAGCCCTTGCGCGCGTTGCGCCGCATGGCGGCGTGCTCTTCAGCCGGCAGGGCGAGAAAGCGGCGGATGAGACTGCGCGTGCCCTCTTCGGTATCCGCTTCGACGAAGCCCGCCTCGGCTGCTTCAACCTCGCGCCAGATATTGACCTTGTTGCTGATGAGCACCGGCGCAGAGCAGGCCATTGCCTCGGCAACAACGAAGCCGAAGTTCTCCTGATGAGAGGGCAGAATCATTGCGTCGGCCCTGAGGAACGCGCCCCACTTGAGATTGCCTTTGAGCATGCCGGGCCAATGAACGCGATGGGCGATACCGAGCTTGTCGGCTAGTTGCTTCAGCGCGACTACCAACCCGACCTGGTCAGGGCCGGCGATGACCAGATCGAGATCGGACGGCGCACCGGCGAGGCAGTCGGCGAAGGCCCGCAGCAGCAGATCGCAGCCTTTTTTGGGGTGGATGCGGCTGAGGAAGAGCAGGAATCTTCGGTCCTTGAGCGCGGGAAAGGCCGCGGCAAAGTCGGCTCTCGCAACCATGGGATCGACGGATAGGTCGGCAGTGCCGTAGAGAACCACCTGACCGCGATATCCCGGCCCGCGGAAGACGCCGTGCGCGCGGGCCATCTCTTCGCCGCAGGTAAAGAGAACCCTGCGGGCTTTGTGCAGGGCGCGGCCTTCGACGAGGGTCCAGTAGATCTGCTTGGCAATGTGCTTGAGCGGATAGTGCCGGCTGAACCAGGGGTCCATCATGCCGTGAACAAAAACAAAATAGGGCGTGCGATGGTTTCTGAGAGCGCGCCAGGCGCCGGCGGAAGAGTAGTTCCAGATGCCATGAACGATGACGGCATCATAGTCGCCCGCCTTTTGTTTCAGCCACGGAGCAAGAGACCCTGTGTAGCTGTACCTGCCAATGCCGGGGCCCATGCCGGTGAGGCGAAGATTGAGGCCGCATTTCTCAATCTTTTCCTGCGACTCAAGACTCGCAACGTGAATCTCGTGCCCGTCTCGGATCAACACCTCGGAGATTCGCCGCAATGCTTCAATGGGACCGCCGGACTCGGGCTCGGTGGAGCAGATGATATGAAGCAGCTTCATTGGATTTTTGCCGATGAGTTCAAACGGAATGCGTTGCGCGGCTGGCGAGGCCCGCCGGTTCAAGGTCCGCGTCGGCGGGAAGATCGCCCAGGCGGCGGAGTTCGCGGCGGACGACGACGGAGAGCGGAGCGACCTGAACGAGGATCAGCGCCAGGATGGTGCCAAGCACTGCGCCGATGATGCCGAAGCTGCGGACAAGAACGATGGAGAGCCCGAGGTTCACGACCGCCATGACGAGGCCGGAGATGACCTGCTCCTTGAATCGCCCGATGCCATTGAGCAGGAAAGAGACGGGTTGCAAATAGGCGTAGAGCACGGATTGAACCGCGAAGGCGATCATAAGCGCAGGCGCGGTGTGAATCTGCGGACCGACCCAGAGCCTGAGGATGGCGTTGCCGAAGAGGATGAGCAGAACCACGACAACAATGGTGATGGCAGTGCCCCCGATGGTGACGCGCAGAAAGCCACGGCGAATCCAGGGTCCGTCGCGCCGCGCGAGCGCGTCGGTATAGGCCGGCGCCATTGCACCCGACACCATCACCAGGAAGCCGAGAATCATGCTGAAAAGGCGGGCGGGCACTGCGTACTCCGCTACCGCTTTGGCGCCGAGAACCTGGGCGATGACGATGTTGTCTGTCTGCAGTCCGATGGAAAAGGAGAGCTGCAGGAGGAAGAACATCGCGCCCATGCCGAGAAGCCTGCGCGCTGTCTCAGAGGAAAAGCGCGATGGAGCCGGCAGTAGATCGGGATTCGATCTGCCGAAGAGCTCAACGCCATTGAGTAACGCGGCCACCACGGGGGGTCCGGAGAGGCAGAGCACCAGAACGGGTAGCCCGGCATGTGCATGAATGGCGATCAGCAGAGCAGCGAGAGAAAGCGCCGTTCCAAAGATGTTCCAGAGATTGCTGTGGTAGGCATTCTGCATGCCGGTCTGGGTCCCACGCACCGTGCCCAGCGGCAGATTGAGAATAAAGCAGAGCATGAAGGCAAGAAGCGCCGGCCCCGCCTCATGCCTGGCGGTTGCGGAGTGCACATTGAAAAGGCGGCTCGCATCAATAAACGGATAGGCCGCGATGACGATCACGGCAAAGAAAGTTGCGACACCACTGAGCATCCAGAAGGCGCTCGCCGCGGCTCGGCTGGCCGTTTGCCGGTCCTCTTTGCCCAGCGCTTCGGCCACTAGATTGATCAGGCCATTGCTCATGCCGAAGTCGGCAAATGCAAGCAACATGACGAAGGAACTAATCGTCATCCACATGCCGTAGCGCTCTGCACCAAGGTATTGAAACGTGAGCCTGACAGTGATGATCGACGTGCCGAGCGAAATGACTTTGCTGATCGACGCGGTTGCACCGGTGAGCGCGGCGCGGCGGTAGCGCCTCTGGGAATGCTCCGCGTCTGCATCGCCGGACGCAGCAGAAAAGAGGCGGCGAAGCCGGGAGACGGGAGCGGTTTTTGGGGAGGTTGTCATGTGCGGGAAGTTCAACTGGTCTGGAGGCCGGATGCTTTGCCGGGCTTTGTCGTGCGGTTGCGCTCAATCATCGCCGCGCGCGCGGCGGGTGAAAGGCGCGTCCAACCTGAGCGCGAAAGCGGGGCGAAGAGCCTGATGGCAAAGTCCTGGCGGGTGAGCAGATCAAGAATAACGACGAGAAGGAAGGATTCCGTGCCTCTGCGAAAAGCCTGGAAGGGTGAAAACAAGATGTCCCACAGAAAGCTGACGAGGAGGAAGGCGTAAAAGAGCGCGAGAGGCGGCTTGAGGAGGGATAACTTAAGCAGGGCTTTGCCGGCAAGGAGGAAGATGTAGACCCAGAAGACGGCTCCGAGCATGCCGGCCCATACCCAGGCGCCCATGATGTGAGAGTGCGCTGGAATCAGGCCCTGCAGATTTTCTTCAGTATCGGCGAGATCGGTTTGAAAACCGTATTTGGTCTGGAAATCGTTGAGCATCTCGACGAACTTGTAGCTTTTTGCAAACGATCCCCAGCCGATAAAAGGATGCTCGAGGACGGCGCGCGATGAAACGACAATTTCGGGGCGGCCGGCGAGCAGAAATCCACCCTGCAACTGCGATTCGTTCTTGGCCTGTGCATCTTCGTCGATGAAGCCCGATGTCGTGGCGAGGCGCACGAGGCCGCCGGCAATGGCTGCCGCGCACAGCGCGAGGAGCGCCAGTACGGCCATGCGAGAGAAGCTGCCCGCGCGCGGCAGAAGGCGCAGCCTGCCAATTCGCTCAGGAATCAGGGGTAGCGTAAACGGGGCCGCGATGAGCATGAGCAGCACGGGCGAGCGAAAGTTTGCGAGCAGATTTATGCCGACCATGCCGACGAGCACAAGCGCGCACAGCAGATAGCGGCGAATGTGAAAGAGATAACTGCCGGCAAGAACCGCGAGCAAATTGACGCCCGTGGCGTATCCAAACTTCCAGGGATCATCCGCGGCGAGTTCGGTGGGCGCAAATCTTGCAATGAGCAGCGAGCCTATTGCAAAGCCAACCATGAAGCCGAGCTTGCGCCTCTGGTTTTGGCCGAGGAGGACGACGAAAAATGCGAAGTCGATCGCGAAGAAGATGATGGTCGCTTCGCCGCGGGTCCAGTCGACGAACGGAGTCTGACGATAGAGATCGGCAACAGCCTGGCTGACCAGCCAGAGCAGGATGAGAATGTAGATTGGCTTGACGCCCACCCGGTTGAGTCTCCTGCCCTGGACAGCGAGGAGAAGAGGAAGGGTGAAGAGCATAACCAGTTCTGCGATTGGCAACTCGCCGATTACCGAGATATTGAAGGACAACGTGAGGCCCGTGATGAATGCGAGCAGGTCCGCCGCGATTGAGACTGCGTCCCGGCGAGTCCAGATGGCGTTGAGAGACTTCCGACGGGAAAGCGCTCGACGCGCTGGCTTCGCGCTGGAGCGAGTGCCCAGCGGAACTCTGCCGGCGTGCCAGGGGCGTACAGGATGCATGGCAT
>JBATYG010000287.1:0-2956 GCA_049673945.1 Occallatibacter sp. | reverse complement strand
AAAGGATAAGGATTGGTGGCGGGAGGCGGGATCGAACCGCCGACCTACGGGTTATGAATCCGTCGCTCTAACCATCTGAGCTACCCCGCCTTTGGGGGTGCCGCGGCCTCATGACCACGTCCAATCTAGATGATACGGGGGCCCGATTTTATGGTCAACGTCTCTTGAGTCACCCCATGCTCAGGGCGGCCAAGGGCCTAAATTGAATGCCATGATCGCGCCCGTTCAAGACTGGCCGAGTTGGTTAAAGATTCTCATTCTGGCGCCGGGCGCCGTTCTTCTCGGATACGCGCTCTGTGGATGGTGGCCGGCCTCCAAACGTCAATGGCGCATATTCGGCCTTGTGTTGACCTTTACAGTTGCCTACTACTCTGTGATGGTTGTTATCTTCCATTGGCGCTGATGAGGCACTGCACGGTTGCCCCATCCTTATCGCTCGCCCTTTGGGCGAGACGATGGGCCGATAGGATGGCGGGTCTCATTCCTGTAAACTCCCCTCAATGTCCCAGCCCCGCATCGCCGGCGTCATTCCCGCGCGCCTCAACTCCACACGGCTTAGCCGCAAAGTATTGCGCTCCATCGCCGGTCGCCCCATGGTGGAGTGGGTGTGGCGTGCCGCCCAGGAAAGCGGCCTCATGAGCCCCGTCCTCGTCGCCACTGACTCCGAAGAAGTCGCCGCCGCATGCCGCCAGCGCAGCATCCCCGTCGCCATGACCTCGCCCGACTGCGCCAGCGGGTCTGATCGTGTGCGGGAGGTTGCCCGCCAGATCGATGCGGATATCTACGTCAACATTCAGGGGGACGAGCCGACACTCACGCCGCAGTTCTTCACGCCGCTGCTCGCGCTCTTCGACCGGCCGGAGGTCGAGGTCGCCACGCTTGCCGTGCCATGTCCCGAGCGCGACGTGGCCAACCCCAACGCCGTCAAAGTTGTCACAGCACTCGACGGCCGCGCCCTCTACTTCTCGCGCTCCACCATTCCGTATGACCGCGACCAGACCGGCTTTACGGGCTATCGCAAGCATCTCGGCATATATGCCTACCGCAAGGCTGCGCTTGAGCGTTTTGCATCGCTTCCGCCGTCGCCGCTTGAGCAGCTCGAACGCCTCGAGCAGCTCCGCCTCCTCGAAAACGGCATCGGTATCTACGTGGCAGATGCGCCCAGCGACACCATTGGCGTCGACACGGAAGAAGATCTGCAGCGAGCGGAAGCCGTGCTCGAGAAACAGTCAGTCCCCAGCCCCTGAATCCCTGATTCCTGGTTTGATCTTTTGCTTTTCCGAATTACCCGCAAGAACCGGATAGCGGTCCAACACCAATCCGGCGACCATAGCTTCATGAGCAGCACTCTCCAACTCGCAAAGACCCAGACTCCGATGCTCGACGCCGAAGCAGCATGGCAGCAGATCGTCCGCCGCGATCCCTCCGCAACGTTTCTCTACGCCGTCATCACCACCGGCGTCTTCTGCCACCCTGCCTGCACCAGCCGCCGCCCCCTCCGCGCCAACGTGCGCCTCTTCTCTTCGGCGCGCGACGCCCAGGCCGCGGGCTACCGGCCCTGCAAGCGCTGCCGCCCCACGATTGCGTCGAGCAACTCTTTGGATATGGTCCGTGCGCACCTTGAGGCCCACCTCGACCGCCCCGTGCGCCTCGAAGAACTCGGCCGCATCGCCGGCCTCAGTCCGTTCACCGTGCAGCGGCTCTTCAAGCAGGCCATGGGCGTAAGCCCGCTACAATACCAGCGCGCCCTGCGCGCCGGCAGCCTCCGCGCTCAACTGAAGAAATCCAGCACCGTGACGACGGCCATCTACGACGCCGGCTTCGGCTCCGCGAGCCGCGCCTATGAGGGCACCCAGCTCGGCATGACGCCCGCGCGCTTCGCCAAAGGCGGCAAAGGCGAACGCATCGGCTGGGCCGCCGCCAAATCGCCCTTCGGCTGGATCGTCGTCGGCGCCACCGTACTCGGCCTCTGCTGGCTTTCGCTCGCCGCCACCAAAGCCGAGGCCGAGGCCACGCTGCGCGCGGAGTTTCCCGCCGCGGACCTGCATTCCGACTTTTCCCTCACGAGCCTCGTTGACGCGGCGCTTGCCAGCGTTCGTGAGGGGTCAGACCTCGCAGCCGCTCACCGCCATGCCCAAAACCTCGATCTGCGCGGCACCGTCTTCCAGCTTCGCGTCTGGCAGGCTCTGCGGCAGATTCCCCGCGGCGAGACCAGGAGCTATAGCCAGCTTGCCCGCGAGCTCGGCGACCCGAACGCGACGCGCGCGGTGGCCCGTGCCTGTGCCCTCAACCGTGTCGCGCTCATCGTCCCGGGCCACCGCGTAGTCGGCGCCACCGGCAGCCTCACCGGCTACCGCTGGGGAGTGGATCGCAAGCGCCAGTTACTCAATGCAGAACAGGAACGACGGTCACCCTAAGCGGCAGAGCCTTCATCCCCTGCTTCGGATCGTCCCTCAAGCCGTGCCGCCTGCGTCATCAGGTAATTCCGCTCCTGCAGGTTCGTTGTGCGGCTCGCCGCCGCCCGGAAATGCCGAGCGGCGTTCTCAGTGTCGCCGAGTCTTTCGTAGAGATGGGCGCGCACCGCGTCGAGACGATGATGCTCCGCGAGCCTGTCGTCTTCATCCAGCGCCTTCAAAAGCTCAATGCCTCTTGCCGGGCCGTGCACCATCGCCGCCGCAATCGCGTGGTTCAGTGTCACCATGGGGCCCGGAGACACGCGGTTAAGCAATTCATAAAGCGTCAGAATCTGCGGCCAGTCTGTCTCTTCGGCGCGCGCCGCCTCATCGTGCAGGGCGGCAATCGCCGCTTGCAGCTGGTACAGCCCCACCGCCCCCTGCGCCAGCGCCGTCGTTAGCAGCGCCTGCCCCTCGGCAATCTCCGCGCGGTCCCACAACCCGCGGTCCTGTTTGTCCAGCGGAATCAGTTCCTCGCCGGCCCCCGTGCGCGCTGCGCGCCG
>JBATYG010000286.1:0-8820 GCA_049673945.1 Occallatibacter sp. | reverse complement strand
AAGAAAGCCCGCAACAACGGCGATGGACCATGCCGACAATGTGAAGACCAGAACTGTCATGAACCTTGGCCGGGCCTGAGGCGCCTGTAGTATACAGGCTCACTTCCATGAGCGATTTAGGGAGCGGTTTAGGCATCATTCTCACGCGCGGCTCTACTCTTTGCCGGAGTGAGGTGCGCTGGCGTATTGCGGAAATACATGGGCGATCAGTTCGTTGCGGACCGTGAGCCGCAGATCGGTGTCTGGATCGGGCTCGGTGTTCGATTGCGGACGCAGAGTGGCCGCCGAAGGCGTGCCCGTGTCGGTGGTGTTAACCATCAGGATGCTGGCGCTGTGGCCGGCGGGATCGACAAGCAGCTCAGACGAGAATCCTCCCTGGTCCCCGTCGTGGTAGATGTAGCAATGCCCACCCGTCTGCAGCACGAAGAAGCCAAGCCCCATCATTGGATGCGATCCGCCAGGGCCACTCGTATAGGACGTTGGTTTTTCGTCCGGTTCAACCGCCGGCAGCACGCCGGTCCAGGCCTCTTCAAGCGAGCTGCGCTTGAGCACGATGTCGTAGGTCGGATTAGACGGGTCGCCAATTAGAAACCGCAGATACTTCACCATGTCGGGGATCGGCGCTTTCAATCCACTGTTGGAGGTGGTGATGCCGGTGTCGAAGTCAAAAGGCTGCGGAGTCAGTTTGGGCCCGGCGCGCAGATAACTCGCCGAGACGTGAGCTTCGAGAAAGTAGGGAGCGGTGTCGAAGTAGCTCTCGGTCATTCCCAGTGGCTTGAGGATGTTCTTATCGACGTAGACCTCGAAATCATCGCCGCTGAGTCGCTCGATAATCTGCCCCAGGAAGACGTAGCCAAGATTCGAGTAGCTCCAGCGGCTGCCCGGCTTGAACGCGATGTGCGTGTAGGGCAGCATCGCGGCAACCTGGGACCAGCGGGTCGGCTCAAAGGGCTGCCAGTCGCAATTTGTGGTGTCATCGCAGTCCCAGGGCCAGGTGGGATTGCGGAACCCGGCGCTGTGGCTGAGAAGTTGCCGGATCGTGATTGCATCAATCGCTCCGAAGGCGTCATGCACTTCACGCAGTTCGGGCACGTAGCGTACCGCGGGATCATCCAGCGAGAGCCTGCCTCGATCGCGAAGCTGCAGAATCGCGATCGCAGTCATGGTCTTGGTAATCGACGCCCAGTTGTAGGCGGTGCTGCTGTCGATCGGTATGTGGCCGTCAACGCGCGCCTCGCCATGAGAGAACTCCACCGCCGGAGCATTGCCGTGCAGAAGGGCAAAGCCGCCGCCAACGACGCCATGCTGAGCTAGCACCGAATCAAACCGGGCATGAAAGGGCGCAATCTGCGCGACGCAGGACAGAGAAGTGATACCCGCAAACAGCGCCCATGCCGGCGCAGCAAGCCTGGATGTCGACATGAGGCCATGGTAATACGCCTTATGCGTCACTGCATTCGAAGCCAGAGTCCGGACTGCGACGCGGAACGAAGCCGCGAACTGCTTGGTGGAGTATGTAGAATGGAGGCGTGCCCCACTCAGCCCAGGCAGATTGGGCAGGATAGATGATCACTCAAACTTCCGCAAACGAACCGCAAAGGCCGGCAACGAGCGTTTCCGGCAGTTCCGCCGAGTTCGTCGGCGGCCCCAGGCAGGACGGGCTGTCCGTGCTCGATCTTCTGACGTTGTTCGCGCTCCGGAAGCGGATGATCCTCACGATTACCGTGGCCTTCGCAATCGTGGGCATCGTGGCGTCGTTGCTGTTGCCCAAAGAGTACACGGCATCCGTCACGCTTCTGCCCCCGCAACAGAATTCCACAATGGGCTCGGCCCTTGCCGCTCAACTGGGCAATCTTGGCGGCGGATTGGCGTCGCTGGCGGGTGGCAGTCTTGGCCTGAAGAACTCGAACGACATGTTCGTTGGAATGCTGAAGAGCCGGACGGTGGAAGACGCCATGGTCGACCAATATGGGCTGATGGCGGAATATCACCCGCGCTATGCATCAGACGCGCGCAAGGTCTTCGAAAGTCGCGTGAAAATCGATGGAAATCAAAAGGACGGAATCATCCGCATCTCGGTTGAAGATCGTTCTGCCGACCGCGCCGCCGAACTCGCCAACGGTTACGTGCAGCAGTTTCGAAGGCTCTCTGAGCATCTGGCAATTACAGAGGCATCGCAGCGCAGGCTCTTTTTTGAGCAGCAACTGGGGCAGGCCAAAGACCATCTCGCCGATGCTGAAGAAGCGTTGAAACAGACCGAGCTGACAACGGGCCTGATCCAGATGGACAGCCAGGCGCGCGCCCTCATTGAATCGGCTGCGCAGCTCCGAGCGCAGATCGCCGCAAAAGAGGTTGAGATGCAGGCGATGCAAACCTACGCGACCAGTGAGAACGCCCAGCTGTTGCAGGCGCAGCAGGAGTTGGACGCGTTGCGATCGCAGCTGGCAAAGTTAGGCGGCTCAGAGGCGGAGTCGTCGACGAGCATTCTCGTCCCGAAGGGCAGGGTTCCTCAGGCAGGTCTGGAATACGTTCGCAAAATGAGGGATGTCAAATACTACGAGACGATCTTCGAGATCCTCGCCCGCCAGTTTGAACTCGCCAAGCTCGATGAAGCGAAGCAGGGAGCGTTGATTCAGGTCATCGATGCGGCTGTTCCCCCGGACCGCAGATCTTCACCCAAGCGGGCAATCATTACCATTCTCACCACACTTGCGGGCTTCTTCGTGGCATTGGTGACGGCCCTGTTGCAGGCCTCGTTTCAAAGCCTGAAGAGCGATCCGTCAGTCAGCCCAAGACTGTCGATCCTGCGGGACGCGCTCTCCTTCAGAAAATCAGGCTGACTTGCAGTCGGCGCCTAAATCTCGACGCGCTTTCCGAGCCTGCCGAGAAGGGCGTCGATCGCTCCAAGGCCGATGTTTCTGAGCTTCGCCCACTTTCCCTCCTCAGCAAGCAGAATCTTGATAGGCATCGCGAAGAGCAGGAAGGCGAAGGCATGCCATGCCCACGCGGGATACCGGCGCCCGTATTGCCGCATCATGAAGAGGGTATTGCGCGTCATATAGTAGCGGCGGGGAGCACTGTGATGTGTTGTCCGGAAAGAAACCAGCCCGAGGAGGCTATGTCTCTTCGGTTGCCCGGTTGCGTGAAGCAGGAAAACCTCCGGGCAAATCACGACCGTGTGACCGAAATTGCGAATGCGGAAGCTGAATTCATGATCGACCTGGTCGATAAAGAAGTCTTCGCGAAATAAGCCGCAATCTGAGAACACGGTGAGTGGAATCAGACTGCCCGACGTCATGATCTCCAGTGGCGCACCATCGTCGGCAAGCCGCGAAAGCCGGGCACAGACCCCCGTTTCGGGGTCCTTGTAGCGCGGAGCGAGAAGTCCGATTCGTTCACGATCCTTGGTCGCCGCATAGCGCGAAAACATGCCTTCAATATAGGACCCCTCCACCATGCTGTCCTGATCGAAGAGAGCCACCCACGCATAACCATGAGAGATAGCCCAGTTCACACCGATATTGAGTGCTGCAGCGATGCCAAGATTGCTCTCATTGCGAATCACCGCGCATCCATGGCGAAGAGCTGCATCCTCGATCGCGGCTGAAGGAGCTGCGCCGGGCGTATTATCAACCAGCACGACTTTGCCCACCTGGACTCTAAGGCGCAGGATGCTTGCGGAGAGGCTGGCTGCCGGATGATAGGTAACAATAACGGCGCAGACGGAGCAACCTTCTGCTAAAGGCGCAGCTTGCTCAACCATCGGCTTAACCGACAGTGCTGGAGCCGCATCGCCAAACCGCTCAATATCATTCATCCTTAACTCGAGAGAGGAGGAGCAGCTCTTTGATAACCGAGTACAAAATGAGCCCTGAGAACTGGCCACATCAGGGGATTGGGACACCAATAGGGAGTTAAGCTTCCGGCGGTCCAGGTCAGCAGCGAAAGCAACCATCGGTTCTTCAGGAGAAGCGCGCGGCTGATGCGGAAGAACACCGAATGTCGTGACGACGTCTGCTCGCTGGCGGGCCACAGGTGATGGAACCGTCTCGTCGAGCGCCCCACCGCGAACATCCTGCGGCATGCCTGACCAAAAGTTGTGGGATGGATATGTTCGGCGGTGGCGGTCGGCAGAAAAGTCATCTCCAGCCCGCAGGTGTGCTCGAGACGATATGCAAGTTCGATATCTTCAACAGCAGCAGCGGTAAAGGATTCATCGAAAGGGTTCTCGATCAGAAACTCGGTTTTTAACGAGAGATTGCTTGTATAGAAGTGCTGCCAGTTGGGGGGCGCTCCCCGCAGCAGATCGCCGTAAGAAAACTGCACGCCGCTTTCATCCAGCCATTTCATAAAACGCGTCACCGTCTGACCGGAATCGCTCCAGCACGTGAAGCCCAGGCCCGCAGCGTGGCGCTTGCGGTTCAATTGATGAAACTTCAGATGGGTATCCAGAAAGGATGGACATACCAGGATGTCGTCTCCGATCATTACGCACACCGGCGATCGCAGGGTGGCGATTCCCCTATTGCGGGCTCGCGCCGGGCCGGCATTCTCCTGGCGAATGTATCTAAGGCGCAACTGGCTCTTGCTGGCAAACTCCGTCACCACGTCCGCGGTGTCATCCCTTGAGCCGTCATCGACCACAACGACTTCGAAATCCTTCCAGGTCTGCCGCTCCAGATGCTGAAGACAGAGTAGGAGAACCTGCGATCGATTGAAGGTCGGAATGACGACGCCAAGGGGATAGGATGCCACCTCCCCAGGCGGTTCCACCGCGAATGTCTTTGAGAATGTCACAGCATCATTTTATAGCCCGAAATCTTTGGGCTTCCGCTGCATCGAATTGCCGGGCCATGCGGGTGCTCAACTCCTGCCAAAGGGAACTCCCTCTACTTAATATCGTCAGCATTTCGTCTATAATAGCCCTGCATTTGAAACCGCCGCTGATTTGCAAACAGGCGGCTTTCGCTAGGGCAGGCACAAGAGCGTGAGGCTCGGGTATTCTGCTCTGCCGAAGGCTTCTGGCGAAAGATGATTTCCGATCGACAAGCGCTAACGGCTGCCTTCAGCAAAGCCTGAAGAGGCTCCCGATGCGCACAACCCACGGTCTCCGATGGCTCGCATGAAGATTGGTATTCTGTCACGACAGGCGTACGTAACTGGATGGAACCCGGTCGTATTGATTCAGACGTTGCGTGGTCTGCCGTGGTTTTTCGGGGATTTGAGCAGCTATCGAAAACACGATCGGGGCTCGAAGTTCCCAGTCAGGATGAGGGACTTATTTCCGATTCTTACCGATCGAGGATCGAGCGCGGGCTTCGCCGGCGGCCACTATTTCTATCAGGACCTCTGGGCTGCGAGGAAAATATTTGCAAGCAATCCGCGCGAACATGTTGATATCGGATCCAGAGTTGATGGATTCATCGCTCATCTATTGTCATTCCGGACCGTGACAGTCGTCGACATTCGACCGATAGTGAGCAGTGTGCCAGGCCTCACTTTTATGCGGGATGACGCAACGGACTTATCGCGCTTTGAGGATAACAGTATCTTTTCGCTATCGAGCCTTCATGTAGCCGAGCATTTTGGTCTGGGCCGCTATGGAGATCCCATTGCGCCCGATGCATGCTTCCGGTTTATGGGAGCCTTGCAGCGGGTACTGGCCGTCGGGGGCAGGTTGTATTTCGCGGTTCCCATGGGGCGCGAGCGCGTTGAGTTCAATGCACACAGGGTATTCGCGCCGGCAACGATCCTCTCTGCATTTTCCTCGCTTG
Source organism: Occallatibacter sp. (assembly GCA_049673945.1). GTDB lineage: Bacteria > Acidobacteriota > Terriglobia > Terriglobales > Acidobacteriaceae > Telmatobacter. The sequence continues at coordinate 3,046 of JBATYG010000286.1, read as the reverse complement.
AGCTCGTTTCCTTCTCCTTTGTTGGAGACGATGATTCTTTCAATGAAGATGTGGATCCTCGCCGCTTTCCTCAAAGCGAGTATGCCTGTGGCCTGTTCGAATTTACAAAGCCCGGGGCTGAGAGTTCTGGCCCGCCGCAAGCGACCAATTGATCCGTGGCCGAGGAGATGAATCAGGGCCAGATGCAGATTAAAGTACGACAGATCAGTGGTCTCGGCAATCAACTGTTCCAATACGCTGCGGGGCGTTATTTTTCGCGGCGTTACGGAGCGCCGTTGATACTTGCGATCGATCAAAGTGGCTCAATATCGCACGGCTTTCCCCGGCCTTTCCTGTTATCGAAGTTTCATATCAGAGCCGAAATTTGTAACTACACGAGAATGGATCGATATCGTGTGCAACCGCCTCGATATTCTGCAGACCTCTTTGCGCGCCTCAATGGTCTGCAGGGAATCCAGGTTTATCGGGAGCCCTTTCACCGGCGTTACGGCTTTGTTCCTGACATCTCCATTGATAAGAATGTTCGATCTCTGCATCTGGTGGGATATTGGCAGAGCTATCGCTTTGCTGCATCCATTGCGGAGGAGTTGCGCTCTGAGCTGGCGTTCAGCGAGCCCCCTGAAGGGAAAAACCTCGAGATTCTGAAGGAGATTCACGAAACACCCGATTCGGTGTCTCTGCATCTGCGCAGGGGCGACTATACGAGGGCTGCGGAAGGGAATATCGCGCTTTCGCTTGACTATTACGCGCGGGCCGTTCAACTCTTCAGGCGAACGCTCACATCGCCGACGTACTTTGTGTTCTCTGACGATATGGAGTTTGCGCGAAAGAACCTCGTTCTCGATGGAAAGGCGCGGTTCATTGATCACAATGATTCCTTTTCGGCGCACGAGGATCTGCGTCTGATGTCCGCCTGTCAAAACCACATCATTGCAAACAGCACCTTTTCGTGGTGGGGTGCGTGGCTCAATCCGAGCAACCGTAAGATTGTGTACGCTCCGAAATACTGGCTGCTGAGCGAGGACTCATATTTTGAAGACCTTTTTCCGCCAGAGTGGATGCTCGACGACAATTTGACTCGCCGAGAAATTCGACACCGAGATGGGAACCCTTGAGAAACCTTCGACCAATGGCAGACTCTACATTTCTCGCTCTCACCAGACATTTGCCGTCGAAGAGCCGTTGTATGCGCGCGCTTACGGTTTGTTCGAAGTTCTTCCTGGGGCAAGGAGCATTGCAAAGCGTTCAACTCATCAGCGGATTCTTTCTGGTGCGCTGGCTGACGATTGATTCCTGGGCCCAGTATGGCCTGGCTTCCGGACTGCAGTTGACGATGGCGACGTTGATGGACCTTGGAATCTCAAGCACTATCGTCCCTCTCATCGGTGAAAACGGGCATGACAAGGAGTTGATGGGGCGTTATGTCCGCGCCGCCGTTCACCTTAGAAAAAAAAGTTTCTGGATTCTCACTCCGATTACGTGTGTATTGTTCTTCGCGATGGCCCAGAGGCATCACTGGGGACTGCCCGTGGAGCTTCTTCTTCTGGCCTCCATCGTCATAGCCTTATTTGCGAGCGGATATATATCGTGCTATTCACCGCCCTTCTTTGTGTCCGGCAGATTGGGCGAGTTTTACCGGCCCCAAACGTTCAGCGCCCTCCTCCGGTTGATATTGTTTGCCATATGCTGGGTTGCGGGCGTGTTGAACGCGTGGATAGCGTCTGCTGTGTATGCGTTCACTTCGCTGATCAACGGTTACCTGCTGAAGCATGGAAGCCGGAAATATCTAGCCTGGCCGGAACACGACAGTGCATCCGTGGATCGCGAGGTTCTGCGGTATATTTTGCCCGCCGCCCCAGCGATCATCTTTTCGGCATTCCAGGTGCAAATATCGCTTTTCCTCGTCAGCGCCTTCGGAAGCACATACGCCGTGGCTCAGGTTGCGGCGCTTGGAAAGCTCGGCCAGCTATTTGCGGTGGTCACAACCTTCTGCGTCGTTATTATCGAGCCATTCGTCGCGCGCCTTTCGCGCGAACGCCTGTTCCCGATTTATCTCAAGCTTGTGATATTGTCCATACTGCTGGCCTCTCCAATCGTCTTCGTGGCCTTTGCGTGGCCCGGTCTGCCCTTGTGGGTTCTCGGGCCAAACTATGCAAACCTGCAGGCTCTGGTTGGCTGGATCGTCCTTGCCTGGTGCATCAATAGCATCGCCGGATTGATGTGGATCATGAACAGGGCAAGGAAGTGGCTTTTCTGGCGCGGCAGCTTTTTTGAGATTGTGGCCCTTCTCGGCGTGCAAATCGTCTTCGTCCTTACGGTTGGAGTCCGTACCACGAGAGAGGCTGTGTTCTTCACGTTAGCATCGAGCTTCTGCTATCTTGCGGCTCATGGTTACGTCGCAATGATTGGTTTCGGGCGCCAGCGGAAAAATGCTCTATTGCAGGCGTAACGATTGGGGGAGAACCGCGGAGTCGTGTCATTGTATAGTTGCAACTCCGGCAGAGTGTATTCTGTACTGCATGAGCCTCAGTGCGGCGGCGACGGGAAGGGATTACTTCTCGCCTTTGCACTTCAACGAGCCGCGCGAAGGAAAGACCGGCGTTGCCTTGGACCACGATCGCCTGCGTGGATGTAGATATGCTTCTTAGCCCGGTTATATCAAATCCTGTCGGTCTGTTGACCAGGCGCCGCAGCATAAGCTTCTGGCTGTCTCTATCTCTTATCCTGATATATCTCGGATTTTGTTATCTGCTGTTTGTGGCATGGGTGAATCCGTCACTTCTCGGAGATTCCGATCAGCGCATCGCTGCCGACTCTGGGACCTATATGCACATGGGCGAAGTGTTGCGAGAGGGGCGGCCCGAGCCCTTGGTCTATGCGGCACTCGCTTCTTTCCCTAATACCCTGTGGGTGCCCGTCTCTATCGCCTATGTTCTCCAGAGCACATGGCTGATTGCGGCTTTTAATCTCCTGATCTTCGCAATGTCGGTGGAGATGCTGCGACGGGCGTCTTCGATGAACGCAGCGCTCTTTGTGGGGTTGCTTG
>JBATYG010000285.1:0-5073 GCA_049673945.1 Occallatibacter sp. | reverse complement strand
CCACACTGCGCATCGACTTCACGCGGGGCTGGGCGCGTCACCCGCTGCTCGCCGAAGCCTTCGCCGAGCGGCTGCGCGACGCCGAAGCGAAACTCGCCGCTGAAACCGGCGCTCCCGTCCCGGTGCTCTTTACCGCGCACAGCGTGCCGGCGCGCACCGTCGAGCCGCAAGCAGATTCGGCGCAGCCGCGCGAGTGGCCGAAGGGGAGCGCCGACCCCTACGCCGAGGAGGCGCGCCACACCGCCGAACTCGTCGCCGGATGTGTGCCTGAAATTCCGCAGTGGTGGTTCGCTTTCCAGAGCCAGGGCGCGAGCGGTGGTCCCTGGATCGGCCCGACAGTTGAGGAAACGCTTGGGCAGATCGCCGAAAAAGGCGTGAAGACTCTGCTTCTGCAGCCCATCGGTTTCCTCTGCGATCATGTCGAGATTCTTTACGACGTTGACATCGCCTTCAGGCAGCACGCGGCGAAACTCGGCATCCGCCTCGAACGGCCCGCGTCGCTGAACGGGTCGCCCACATTGGCCAGAGCCGTTGCCGATCTGGCGCGCCAGGGGCTTGCGCGCCTTAGCAGTTGAGGCGATGACGCTGAGCTTTCGACAGCAGCTTCAAGAAATTGCTGGACGACCGGTGGCGGCGGCATGGATCATGTCACCGGGAAGCCGTGCGTGATGCCGCTCCGAAAGGACAGCGCTTGTCTGAATCGACGCCCTCAGATTCCACCTCGCCATCAGTCAATCCCGTCTGCCTCGGTTGCGGACATCAGAACCTCCGCCGCATCGGCAGGAGCGGATTTCTCCGCGAGAAGTTTTTTCCGCTCTTCGGCTACTACCCGTGGGAGTGCAGTGTTTGCAGACGGTCCTGGATGCTGCGCAAGCGGGGCCGGCGCACCCGCAAACTGTGACGTCTCGCGCTACTGGCGCAGCAGATTCTTCGCGATGAAGAAGACATTCGCGGGCCGCTCCGCAAGCCGCCGCATGAAGTAGGGATACCACTCGCGGCCAAAGGGAATATAAACGCGCACGTTGTAACCCTCGGCTACCAGCTTCCGCTGCAGGTCGCGCCGCACGCCGAAGAGCATCTGGAACTCGAAGCGGTCAGGGGCAATGCCGTGCCGTTTCGCAAACTGTTTGGCCGCTTCGATCATGGCTTCGTCATGCGTGGCCAGACCGTGGTAGACGGGGCTCTCAAGCAGCACCCCGCTCAACTTCACATAATTTGCATCCACGTCAGCCTTGTTGGGGAAGGCGACTTCCTGCGGCTCGAGATACGCGCCCTTGCAAAGCCGGATGCGAATGCCCTCGCTCAGCAGGCTTTCAATGTCGGCCTGCGAACGGTAGAGATACGCCTGGATCACGATGCCGATGGCCCCGCGCAGTTCGGGACGTGCATGGATGCGGCGCACGATGTCGATCGTGACCTGTGTCAGCGGCGAGTCTTCCATGTCGATGCGAAGAAAATTGTTCGTCGCACGCGCATGCTCGGCAAGGCTCGTCGCAATGGCCTCGGCGAGCTGCGGATCGAGCGGCAGCCCCATCTGCGTGAGCTTTACGCTGATGTTCGCGTCGAGCCTGCGCGCGGCGATGGCGTCGAGCAGCCTGTGGTAGATGCCGGCAGCCCTCCGCGCTTCCTCTGCCGAGGTCACGCTCTCGCCGAGCGAATCGAGCGTAACATGCATGCCCTGCTGATTGACCGATGCGGCAACGTTGAGCGCTTCGTCAATCTCCATGCCGGCGACAAAGCGGGAACTCAGCTTATGGCCGATGCTGGAGCTCTCGCAGAAGCTGCGCAGCCGGGCGTTGCGAGAGAGCGCGATAAAGGTGGAGCGAAGAACAGGCATCCCAATGAACCTGCCGGAAAACTGCCCCGCGCTACCGCCGCCGCGCCGTCCCGACACATTAGTTTCGCATACGCCGCTTATCCGTTTCCGCGCCGTCCGCCAAGCTGCATAGCCCTCCGGATTTCTCCTGTGGCGCATTGCTTCTTTTGTTTGCTAGAATCGCGCGCTATGTTGACGGACCAGCCACAGCACGGCGTTCTATCGCACACGGCAAGCTGCAAACGCTTTCGGCGTCTCCCCGCCGCTCTTCTGCTCTGCGCGATTCCGGCCTGCGCCGCTGCTTTGCCGCGGCGTGCGCCTGTCGATCTTGGCGACAACCACGCGTCAGACGAGGGGCTGCTGCGGGCGCTCGATGGGCAGTGGTCCGCCACCGCGGCGAAAAACGATCTCGATGGCACCGTCGCCTTTTACGCCGAAAACGCGGTGCTGCTGCCGCCGAATGCGCCCATTGCCACGGATGCAAAGGCGATTCGCGCTTCGTGGGCGGGGCTGCTCGGGCCGAACACTGCGCTGTCGTGGAAGGTCGCCGGCGCTGAAGTCGCATCCTCTGGCGAGCTGGGCTACGTCTACGGCGCGTATACACTGACTCTGAAGGACCCGAAGGGCGGCCCGGCGGTGCACGATACCGGCAAGTTCGTCGAGATATGGAAGAAGCAGGCGGACGGCCAGTGGAAGTGCATCATCGATACCTACAACTCCGATCTGCCTGCGCCGGCGGTGCCAGCACCGTAGAGCCCGACCTCCGAACTTCTCTCAAAGGAGAGTTTGGCAGGCCTGAAATCGCAGCAGGAGGATCGCCTGCATCTATCAATTCCGAGCAGCTAGAAGACCTTTCAGTACAGCGGGGTCATCCACGACATAGAAGAGCGCAACTGCCCTCCCACCTTGTTCCATGTTTTCATTTTCTTTATACGGTCTCAGCTTGACTATTTCTGTTATGCCCTTTTCAGTGACAATACTGGAATAAATTGATGGGGTTGGTTCTTTAGTCTTGCCCTTTACCTCTACCAACTTTTTCCCTTTCCTGTCTGTTAAAACAAATTTTGCGTCAGAACCTCGAAGTGGAGGAGCGTAGAGGTTCAATGTTACCGAGACGTCTGTGCGTGTAAGTCCCGGTGGAAGTGACATCGAGTTTGGCAATTTCGACTCGCTCGCCAAAGTAAAGGTTGACTCAACGCACCCCGTTAACGCACAGGAACAGATACAAAATGCAACGGATATAAAGTATGCGCGCAGAAGGATTTTGAACATTGTTGTTCCCCTCACTCCACTAAGAACAGCGCGCACCCATGCGGCGGCAGTTCCACATGCAGCGCTTTCGCCTTGGGAATATGCGTCTGGTTCCAGATATCGAAAACCGCATAGCTCTTGTCTTCGAGATGGAAGACCTGCCACGGCAGATCGGCTTTTGACGGCTGATCGGCGAGATTGAAGGCCGCGAGATAGTGCCGTGGGTGGCTGCCCCCGGTGCGCGCGTACCAGTAGCGCTGCGGAAATGAATCGGAGTTGCCGTCCTGCAAGGGCATCATGCCCTGGCCGCTCTCCACGGCCTTCTGATTGATGTCGATTACGTCGCGGTTGGTGATCAGCGACCGCGTAAAATCGTCGAGTTTGGTAAGATTCGCGCCCAGAATCAACGGTGAGCGCGAGATCGACCACAGCGTGAACTCGCTGCGTTGCTCGTCATGTGTGTAGCGGGACTGGCGAGGCTCTCCCCACCCCGGGTGAGGTGTAAGCGAGCCTTCGGGCAGCATGTCGGCGTCGGGCCAGTTGCCGGGCCTTACGTAGTTCTGCCACTCGGCGATGCGGTCAAAGGCATCGCGCACGCCAAAAGGAAACTCGCTCTGCCCCGGCTTGTGCTCCGGCGCCCAAAGGTCCCAGTGATCGTCCGAGATACGCCACATCTGAGCGTACTTTGCCACATAGGCCGCGTGTTCAAGCGAAGTGGGCCCCGGCGAAAGGCTCAGCAGAATGGGCCGCCCGGTCTTGCGGATGGCTTCGGCGATCTGGCGGATCTCGGTGGGCCGGAAGGGATGGTCGCTGATGCAGTCCACCTTGATGAAGTCGAGGCCCCACGAGGCGTAGAGCTTCATCATAGAGTCGTAATAGGCTTGGCCGGCGGCGTTGTCCTTAATGCCCCAGTTGCCTTCGTCCCATGGGCACGGAGAGTCTTTGTCGGCCGCATCCGTGGCGTGAAAGCTCGATCCGCCGATGGGCAGATTGGCGTCCACTACTCCGCGGGGAATGCCGCGCACGATGTGAATCCCAAATTTAAGGCCTTGCGCATGCACCCAGTCAGCGAGCGGCTTGAACCCCGAGCCATTGGCGGAGGAAGGGAAGCGGCTCACGGCGGGAATGAGGATGCCGTTTGCGTCCCATACGTATTTGCGCGCGGCGAGCGTGTCGGCGAAGGGATCCTGCATGTACCAGCCCTCGTCGATCACCGAGTATTCCCATCCATACTGCCGCATGCCGGCCAGCACGGTGGTGTTGGCGCGGTACTGGCCCTCGTCGATGGTCAGGCCGTAGGCATCCCAACTGTTCCACCCCATCGGCGGCGTGGGAGCGATCTTTGCTGCATCGGAGGCTGCATCGGAGGGCCAGGCCGCCAGGGACGCGGCAACAAGGCTCAAGGCAAGCAATGCATTGCGTGAGAGCATGCGGACACGTATACCACATCTGGAACAGAATGTGGCTCTTGAATGACGGAGTTGGCCCCTTGGCTCCCGGACGCTGATTCCACGAAATCGGGTGATGCAGGTCACTTTCAACTAGGCCTATAATGCAGTCGAATCTAAACCAGACAGCTGCACGACTCCTGTTCTCGTGGGACCCCCTGCAACTGAGGAGAGTGTCATGTCCAAGCGCTTCCTGTTCGTTTCCGTATTGGCCTTGGTTCTGTTTGCACCGATGGGGGCTTCAGCGCAGGCGGGCGCGAAGGCCGCCCCAGCCAAGCCGGGCACCGGTGGCACGGCGAAGGCGAAGCAGATCTACACGATCGATTGCGCACTGTGCCATGGCCCGACCGGCGACGGCAAGACCGATATCGCAAAGGATATGCAGCTCACTCTCAATGACTGGACCGATCCAAAATCGCTGGCCGGCATGAGCGACCAGGATCTGTTCAAGATCATCCGCAACGGCAAGGACAAGATGCCGCCGGAGGATGCGGGCCGCGCCAAGGACGATGAAGTGCAGGCCCTGGTGCTTTACATCCGCGCGTTCTCGAAGAATGG
>JBATYG010000284.1:0-7208 GCA_049673945.1 Occallatibacter sp. | reverse complement strand
GTGTTGGCGCAGAAGGCGTCCTGCGCTGCTGCGTCGGCATATCCGCCTGCATCCTGCCCCGGCTGCACCACGCCTATATCCAGCTTCTTGCCATCCGACTGCCGCATCACCTGGTAAAGCGGGCCGTCATACGACGCATACAAAGCGCGCGTCGTGCTGTGCGCAGCCACGCATGCGTCGCCCGCTGCCGCATAGATATCGCACGGCCCTTTCGGCCTTGCTGCCGATGCGTTCGAGCCAGTCCCGTTCTGCTCCGCCCCCGCCGCCGCGCCTGCCAGCATCAGCGCCATCACCGCCAGGCCCGCGACCTTCACTCCAGCACCGACCGCTCTTCTCATTTTTTCCTGTGCCCCGCTCATCTCTTCGCGCCCGCAATCGTGGTCCATCTCTCAAAAGAGGCAGGCTCTTCCTCTTGCGTTCAGCGCGTCAGAATTTTTAGAAAGCTGTCGGGAATACGTATACCAGTCCATCCCCGGCCCGCGCCATGCGCGCCCGCAGCAGCCTGAATTGGTGCCTCTAATCTCGGGCGCAGGCGCCGGGCGTGACGGCGGCCTTTGTTATACTTAGCCGATCCGTGCTCCGCAGATTGTTGATGAGTCTTTGAGGTTTCTCTGATTGAAATCGCCGGCGAGTCGATCCCCATCTCAGCTTTCGGATCTGCACACGGCTTCTGACTCCCTCACCGCAACTATCGTTATCTGCACCTGTGACCGCGCCGCCCAGTTGCGCGCTTGTCTTCAGGCCGTCAGCCGCCTCGATCCCGGCCCCGCCGAGGTCCTGATCATCGACAACACCTCCGGCGATCCCGCAACCAAAGCGGCTGCACTCGACTTCGGCGCCCGCTACATCCTCGAGCCAATCCCCGGCCTCAGCCGCGCGCGCAATCGCGGACTTCACGAATGCGCTTCCAGTATCGCCGCCTTTCTTGACGACGATGCCGAGCCAGCGCCTGGCTGGCTTGCTCACCTGCTCGAACCCTTTTCTGACGGCAGCGTTGCCTCAGTTACCGGCGACACATGGGAGTCCCTTCCCGCATCGGCTCCCTCCAGCGCCAGGCCCACACGGTTTCTCGGCAGCAGCGATCCGCTCTGGTTTGAAAGAGCCAACTTTGGCGGCCTCGGATTCGGCACCAACATGGCCTTGCGCAAGGCAGCCTGCGGCGGCCAGCCCATCTTCGACGAGCGTCTTGGCCGTGGCGCTCCGCTTTGGATCGCCGAAGAAAGCCACGCCTTTACCACTCTCATCGTGCGCGGCTATCGCGCCGCCCACGTTCCGCCGGCCATCGTCATTCATCCCTCAAAGCCGCGCGACATCCAGCGCGAAGCCTCCACATCCTTCGCCTATTGGCTTCTTCTCTTCTTTGAATTTCCCGCGCACCGCATGGACCTACTGCGCTTTCTAGCCCGACGCCTCAGCGGCCAGAAACTGCCCTGGCCCCGCGATCCCCAGGAGCCCGGCGAGGTCCTCAGCAGCGGATGGCGCGTCCACGTCAAGGCCATGCTCCAGGGCACGCGTCTCTACTTCCGCAATCGCAAACGCCACCGCTGAGCCGCACTCCGCGCCGGCAGCCTGCAATCACCGCTTAAGCGAATCGCGCGTTGCGCTCCTGAGCCACCGCAGGCGCCGTCTTATCTGCAGCGCGCGCATGCCCGCGCCGCGCAGACGGCTATTCCCCAAAAACCGCTCGCCCACGGCGCACACCGGCTTCAGCGCAACGTCCCACAGACCAGGCGCCCGCGCCGCCAGCCGCATCACGCTCAGCTTCCATCTCTTCTGCCGCTCAAGCCATCGCACGTGCCCCGCAATCAACACTTCCGGATGCGTCTCTGCCAGCAGCGCATCCGCACGGCCAAAGGCTTCCGCATCGCGCATCAGGTCCGCCGCGCTCTTCGCGTAATACTGATAGGCCTTCGCCGCAGGTACATACTTCGCCCGCACCCCCGCCCGCAACAGCCGCAAGCCGAGCTCCAGGTCCTCGCGCATCCTGAATCGCTCATCAAAGCCGCCAAACTCCTCCAGCACCTCGCGCCCGATCGATGAATTGCTGAAAACGCAATCAGTCAGCCGCCACTCAGCCTCAGCCGAACTCCGATGCGCCAGGTGCATCGCCCCGATTTCGTGGTTAAAGCACTCTGCCGCCAGGGTGCACGGGCTGTCTTCGCTCAGAAAGAGAGATCCGAACGCCGCCAACCGGTCGCCCTCTTCATGGGCCGCGAGATGCGCCGCAACCAATCCCGCATCGCACAGCATGTCGCCGTCCACAAACAGCACAATCTCCCCGCGGGCGACACGCCAGCCCGCATTGCGCGCAGCAGCGGGTCCGCGATTCTCCTGCTCGATCACCCGGAACGCGCATGGTGCATCGAGGGCGCGCAACGCCGCCCCCGTGCCGTCCGTCGAACCATCCACAACAGCAATCACCTCGAATGCGCCCGCCGGCATCGCCTGCGCAAAAAGCGTCGCCAGCGTCCGCTCCACCAGCGCACGGCCGTTAAAGGTCGGCACCACCGCGGAGATTCTTAACCCTTCCATTTGCCTCGCATGATGCACTTACAATCAATCTAACGCCGCCAGTCGGGATCGTACACGCAGCCATCGCCGCACGGTCAAACGGAGGAAGATTGCCGAAGCTCGGCTCCATCAAGCGCCTGGTGCCCGCGCCCGCGCGTTCATGGCTCAGGCAGCGCGGCTTCACTCAGAAGGGCCGCCTCCTTTTCGATCACGTTACTGACTGGTCCGTGCTGCGCCGCCTCGAGCCCTACCGCCCCAGCCTGGGGATCACTCACGGACACTGCATCGATCGCTTCTACATCGAGAAATTCCTTGCCGCTCATCGCAGCGTCATCACTGGCGACGTGTCCGAATTTGCCGACAACGCCTACACCTTGCGTTTTGGATCGGGCCAGATTCGCTCCCATGTCCTCGATATCGACCCTGCCAATCCAAACGCGACTCTCACGCTCGACCTCGCATGCACGGACGCCGTTCCCTCCAGCGTCTTCGACTGCATCCTCGCCACTCAGGTCCTCTTCGAGATCTACGACTACACCGCAGCCGTACACTCCCTTTTCAAAATGCTGCGGCCCGGCGGCACTGCCCTCATCACGCTTCCCGGACTCTGCCAGGTCATCCCGAAGAACATGCTCGGTGGTGGACACGACTGGTGGCGCTTTACATCCTCAAGTGCCCGGCGCCTTTTTGGCGACGTCTTCGGCGACGCCAACGTTCAGGTCGCGAGCTACGGCAACGTCCTCTCCGCCGTCGCATTTCTTCACGGCCTTGTGCAGGAAGAGCTCTCCACCGCAGAGCTCGATTTTCACGACCCCAACTACGAGCTCATTCTTGGGATCAGCGCATTGAAACCGGCTGCATGCGATCTGCCATGAATCAACCAGGCGACCTCATCTCCGTCATCATCCCGTTTCTCGACGGCGATGCATTTCTCGCCGAGGCGATCGAAAGCGTGCTCGCCCAGACCTGCACCCACTGGGAGCTGCTGCTTGTCGACGACGGCTCGACAGACGGCAGCACCGCCATCGCTCAGCAATATGTCCGCCAACACCCCGGGCAGATTATCTACCTTGAGCATCCCGGTCACGTGAACCGCGGCCTCACTGCATCGCGCAACCTCGGCGTTCGCCATTCCCGCGGCCGTTTCCTGGCCTTCCTCGACGCGGACGACGTCTGGCTTCCACACAAGCTTGAGCAGCAGCTTGCCCTGATGCTGCGCTTCCCCGAAGCAAGCCTGCTCTATGGCCGCAGCGAGTATTGGTTTGACTGGGACCCGCACAACGCGGCCACCGAGCAGAACCACATTCCCGAGCTTGCCCCCGGCGACCGGCTCTATCATCCCGCCATGCTGCTCCTCGATACTTATCCCGTCGGCTCCTTCGGGTCACCCTGTCCGTCCAGCTTCTTTGTGCGTCGCTCGGCCTTCGATGCTGCCGGTGGCTTCGAGGAGTACTTCAGCCCGCAAACCACCCAGCACTTTGAAGACTGCGCATTCCTCACCAAGATCTACCTTGCCCATCCCGTCTACGTCGCCGCGGCATGCTGGGACAAATATCGCCGCCACAACCGCTCCATGTACCAGCTAGCCCAGGTCAACCATCGGGAAGACCACAACCGCAGGATCTTTTTTGCGTGGCTCAGGAGATATCTGCGCGAGCACAACGTGAACGATCCGCAGGTCTGGAGCGCCGTTCGCCGCGCAGCATGGCCTTATTGGCTGCCGATACCGGCCAAAGCCGCCGGTTTCCTTCGCCGCGTGCAGCGCCGGCTCGAGCGCCACTTTTCCGCTGCGCAATAACGCTCATCGGCCCTGCTGCGGCCGGCGTTTCCCCCTGTAAAATCAGATTCGCGACCCCCGCAGTCAGCCACGCGGCTCCATTGAGGCTTCCTCGGCACAGGAGAAGATTTGAAGCTCAAATACCTCGTTCCGCGCCCCTTGCGCCACTGGCTCAATCTGCGCCGCGAGGTCGCCGAACGCGCCTGGATTCACGTTGACCGCGTCACCGACTGGTCCGTTCTCCGCCGCACCCGTCCCTACCGCAAGCGCTTCGGCGAACGGCGCGGCGAATGCATCGATCGCTACTACATCGAAAAGTTTCTCCACACCCACAGGCTGTCGATCCGCGGGCGCGTTGCAGAGTTCCTCGCCGACGACTATGCTCTCCGCTTCGGCGACAACCGCGTGGAGCACATCGACGTACTCGACATCGACGAGACCAATCTTCGCCGCACCATTACCCTTGATCTCGCCACCACCGACGCGGCTCCCTCCGCGCTCTTTGACTGCATCATCTGCACCCAGACGCTGTTTCTGATTTACGACTACCGGTCCGCTATCTGCTCCCTCAGGAAAATGCTCAGGCCCGGCGGAACCCTCCTCGTCACTGTTCCCGGCATCTGCCAGATTCTTCCCCCCGATATGCTCGGCGGCGCTGCCAGCGACTGGTGGCGCTTCACCGGCGCCGCGATTCATCGCATCTTCGCGGAGATATTCGGCGCGGAAAACATAAGTGTCGAAACTTACGGCAACGTCCAGACCGCCGTCGCGCAGCTGCACGGCCTCGTTCAGGAGGAGTTCACTCAAGCCGAGGTCGATTATCATGATCCGGATTACGAAGTCACCATCGGCGTCAAAGCCACCAGGGCGGCACAGAACGCAGTTCTCGACTCCGATCAATGAAAGACGCGACCCATCTCTCGCCCATAGGCCCGGCTGCCACCCCGCCCGCGCGCTCCGCCCTTCACAGCGCGGCATGGAACTACGCCGGCTACGCCTGCCAGCTCGCGATCAATTTCGGATTGACCTTTTTCATCGTTCGCATCCTCAGTCAGCCGGAGTACGGCCTTCTCGTGCTCATCATCTCGCTCTCGGCGAACATGTACCTCCTCGATCTGGGAATCTCCAGCGTGCTCGTACCGCAATATGTCGCAGCTTCGATTGAGGGCGGCATCGTGCTCCTCAACGAGCTCGCAAGCGCTACCTTCATCCTTCTTGCTGCGCTCGGCGCCGTCGGCGCCCTTCTCATGGCGGCACTCGCCTTCGTCCTGCCCGGTCCCTTCAAGATTCCGCCTCAGCTTGTGCACGATGGTGTGCTCACTTTTCTCTGCGCCGCAATCACCGTGCAACTGGCGCTGCCCACCATGGCCATCGAGCAGGTCTATCAATCCGCCCATCGATTCGATCGCCTCAATCAGATTCGCGTCATCAGCGCCGTTGTGCAGTTGATTCTCACTGCCGCCGCGCTCATGGCCGGCTACCGCGTCATCGGTCTCGCCGCCATTCAATCAATCCTCGCGGCGCTCCAGATGCTGCTGCTCTTCATCGCGCTGCCGTCGAGCGTTCCCGGCGCCCGCCTCCGCTTCGGCCGCATCCGGTGGCAGCTTCTTTCGGGGCTCTCGCGGCAGGGCCGATGGGCTTTCCTGCATAACCTCAGCGCATCTCTCTTCGATGTCGCCGCCTGGTTCCTTCTCGGAGCCCTCACCTCAATGCGCGAAACCGCCCTCTACGGCCTCGCCTTGAAGCTGCCCCGGCAGACCTGGAACCTGGTCGATAAGGGAACAACCGTTCTGCTTCCCGGCCGTTCGCGCTCCTCTGCGAAAGGCGATCTCGGTCACCTGCGCAACATCTTTTTCATGGAACAGACGCTGCTCATCGGCGGAGTCTTTCCCATCGCGCTTCTCGGCTCGGTCTTCGCCGCTCCCATCCTCACGCTCTGGGCAGGATCAACCTACGTCGACGCCGCGCCCGTCATGCGATGGCTCCTGCTCTGGATCTTCGCCCAATGCATCGCATATCCCTCCGACGAGCTTCTCTACGCCTGCGGACAGGTGCGCAACTCTTCGCTTTTCTCGCTCATCACCAGCGCCACCGCACTCATCGCCGCTCTCTTCCTCACCCCCCGTTACGGAGCAGCCGGCCTGGCAGCCTCCATCGCGCTCGCTCAGCTTCTTGCGGCCTGCCCGCTTTTTCTCTCAGCCGGCCTTCGCATCTCCGGCGCATCGCCTCTGCGCCTTCTTGAAGCTGCCCTTCCCGGAATGCTCTTCCCCGCAGCCGTCCTGCTTCTCGCGATCGCTCTCGTCTTCTTCTTCGCAAAGCATCTCTCGCCCGCACTGCTGCTCCTCGCCGCCACAGCCTGCGGACTTCTCTACTTCGCCCTGTGGAGCCGCTCGGTCGTTCTTCCCCTCTATCGCAGTCGCGTCGAGAATCGCGCTGAGGTCGAGCCATGAGCGCTCCCCGCTGCACGATCGTCATCCCCACCTTCAACCGGGCCGTCTCCCTCAAGGAAACCCTCGGCTCGCTCAACGTGCAGCTTGATCAAGACTTCGACGTCATCGTTGTCAGCGACGGAGAAGACGTGGCCCTCCGTTCGGCTTCCCAAAGCATCCACGCGCCCTTTCCGCTCACCTGGATATTCCACGCGAACAATCGCGGTCAGGCCGCCGCGCGCAACACCGGCGCCGCCGCAGCCACCGGAGACTTCCTTCTCTTCCTCGACGACGACACGCCCGCCGCTCCCGATCTCCTCACTCGCCACGTCGCGCGTCATCTCTCTGCCGCGCCGCAGCAAAACCTCGCCGTCGTCGGCAAAGTCGTCGAGCTTCGCCGCGAACCGCTCACGCTCCCCACTGTTAAATTCCTCCAGGACTTTCGCCAGCGCGATCTGGAAACCTACGCCCGCCTAACCGGCGCCGCCGGC
>JBATYG010000283.1:0-8332 GCA_049673945.1 Occallatibacter sp. | reverse complement strand
ATCAAAATCGCGTACTTCGGCGCATTGATCAGCACTTCGCTCAGATTGAAGGTCGTCAAGGTCTCGTGCATTGTGGCTACCCCTGCCGTAAAGGTATGGTCTCGGGCGCCGAGCGGCAATGCGGCTTTGGTGTAAAGAGCGGTGCCCCTTCAGTTCATATGGGCGTTCCCGAAGGGTAATGCAGCGGGGTTACCCGTTCGAAATGTCTACACTCATACGGGGCTTCTTTACAGGCTGCCGCGGGCCCTGACACACTGGGACGTGGACACCCAGACAATCGTTATCCTCGACTTCGGTTCGCAGTACACGCAACTCATCGCGCGGCGCATTCGCGAAATGAATGTCTTCTCGGTAGTGCTGCCGTGCACCGTGCCGCTGGCCGAGATTCAGGCTTACCACCCCATCGGCATCGTTCTCTCCGGCGGGCCCTCCTCCGTCTATGATGCGGATGCGCCGGCCGCGGACGCTGCCATGCTGCAAATCGGCGCCCCGGTGCTGGGTATCTGCTATGGTCTGCACTTCATCGTCCACAGCCTCGGCGGCAAGGTGCGTTCGGCGCCCCGGCGCGAATACGGCCATGCGGAAGTTTCGATTGAAGATAGCGGGACGAGCCTCTTTGCGGGCTTGCCTCCCTCGCTGCACGTGTGGATGAGCCACGGCGATGAAGCGCTTGAGCTGCCTGCCGGCTTCCACCGCACCGCCGTCACTTCCAATGCTCTCGCAGGCATCGCCAGCGAAGAGCGCCGCATCTGGGCGGTTCAGTTTCATCCCGAGGTGCATCACACACCGCTTGGCCCCCAGCTTCTCAAGAACTTTGCCTTCGCCATCTGCGGAGCGCGAGGCGACTGGACGCCCGCGCATTTCATTGCGACGACTGTAGCCTCCATCCGCGAGAAGGTCGGCTCGGGCCACGTGATCTGCGGGCTGTCGGGCGGCGTGGACTCATCCGTCGCCGCGGTTCTGGTCCACAAGGCGATCGGCGATCAACTCACCTGCATCTTCGTGAACAACGGCGTGCTCCGCAAAAACGAGTTCGTCAACGTGCAGAGAAACCTGCGCGACAAGCTCGGCCTCAATATCGTTGGGGTGGATGCGAGCCAGCGATTCCTCGACAAGCTCGCCGGAGTTACTGACCCTGAGAAGAAGCGCAAGATCATCGGCGCCGAGTTCATCGCCGTCTTCGACGATGAGGCCACGCGTATTACCCGCGAAACCGGCGGTGTGGACTGGCTGGTGCAGGGCACGCTCTATCCCGACGTGATCGAGTCATCGAGCGTGAAGGGGCCGAGCCAGACCATCAAGAGCCATCACAACGTTGGCGGTTTGCCTGAGCTCATGAAGCTTAAACTCATCGAGCCGTTGCGCGATCTTTTCAAGGATGAGGTGCGGCGCATCGGCCGTGATCTTGGTATGCCCGAGGAAATTCTTGGCCGCCAGCCCTTCCCCGGGCCGGGGCTCGCCGTGCGCATTCTCGGCGAGGTCACGCCAGAGCGCGTTGCGCTGCTGCAGGAAGCCGACGAGATCGTCGTGAGCGAGATCAAGGCTGCCGGGCTGTACTCGAAGATCTGGCAGAGCTTCGCGGTCCTTCTGCCAGTGATGAGTGTCGGCGTCATGGGCGATCAGCGCACATACGCGTATACCGCCGCCGTGCGCGCCGTTCATTCTGAAGACGGCATGACGGCCGACTGGGCGCCGCTGCCGCACGAAGTGCTGAAGCGCATCTCCAACCGCATCGTCAACGAAGTGCGCGGCATCAATCGCGTGGTCTACGACATTACGTCCAAGCCGCCGGGCACAATCGAGTGGGAGTAATCCCGCGCACTACGCCTCGCCTTGCAGCGCAGCGATCTGTTTGCCGAGTCTGTCGAGCTTTTCCAGCAGCTCGCCGTGGTTCTTATCCGCGAGCGTCGGATCGTGACCCTCCACGAAAAATCCGCCGTTGGGCTCAAGCTCGCACCGCTTCACATCGTGAAGGTGCTCGAAGCCCTGCCTGTGGATCACCTCAATCAGCTCTTCACGGCTCAGCGCTTCGCGTTGCAGAGCTTTGGTGTCGATCTGCCCGTTGCGGATCAGCAGCGCGGGCCTGCCTTCGAGTATCCGCGTTAGTTGCGGCGACCGGAAGAGCACGCGCACCACAAGCCAGTTGATGCCGAGCAGGCTGAATGCCCCGATGATTCCGCCCGTCACCGAGTTATCGTCGCCGATGATGGCGTTCTGCACGGTGTTCGAGAGCGAAAGCAAAACCACAAGGTCAAAGGGATTGAGCTGCGCCAGCTCGCGCTTGCCGAAGATGCGCAGCAGCAGCACCAGCACGAGGTAGACAATCACGGGGCGAAGCAGCTTCTCAAGAAAAGGAAGCGGCAGATGAAACATGTGCTCGAAGAGCGGCGAGGTGACCATGACCCCGAGCATAAGGCGAAGGCAGCTACTTTTCCAGGGTGATCACGAGGTTCACATCGTGCGTCTGGGAATCGGCAATCACCTTGAATTGTGCCTTCATCCCCGCGAGCGAACGCCCCAGGACCGGATCCTGCTGCTGCGCCTTAAGCAGGAATGAGGAGACGTAGCTCTCGTCGAAGACGTCGCCGGGCACCATCTGCCAGTTGCGAATCAGCCTCGCGCGAAGATCGTCACTGACGTTGTCGAATTTCACGAAGGCAAGGTGATAGACCGGCCCCGGTTCCACGTCTACTGTGTAATTCACGACGCCCGCGGCTTCGTCGAAGGAAGGGTGGGGAACCACACTGCAATCGAGATACCCTTTCGCCTTATAGCGACTGGCAAGTTCGCTCCATACGGTTCGCAGTCTGACACCCTCGACGGGCGCTCCGGGGCGTTCTGCGAGGGTTTTGTCAACCTCTGCCTGCGTGATTGGCGCTCCTTCCGGCAGCTGAACCGAGCCGATCTTGTAGATTTTTCCCTCCTCGATCGACACCGAAAACGGAACCCGAATCGAGTCGGAGGTCAATATTGCCTCCCCCGATTGAACGGCATGCACCTTGACTGCCGCGTAGCCTTGATCTTCGTAGGCCGTCTCAAAGGTACGCTCCAGGTTCGCTCCCGTCTCTGTCGTGCTGAATTGCATCTTTGTGGCATCGCTTGCCAGCGTCTGCGCCTTCTGTGCCATCAGGAGCGAGGTGCCTTCAAGATGCACAGTTCCAACAAACACGGGCAGGGACGTGATGCTGTAGCCGATCGCCGTCACTCTGTTGTGTTGTTTTGGATCTCCCGGAGCCAGGGTGGCGACGACTGGGACCCTGATGCCTTTTTCTGCCAGCATCTGCTCAAGCGCGACGCGCACACCTTCCATCATGCCGTCTTCGTTCGGAACCTTTCCGTGGAAAAGCGGCAGCTTTTCATGCAGCCGGTCGTCGAGGGCCTTACCGGGCACCAGGGGCAGATTTTCCAGACGAATGGGCAGCAGGTTATTGGAGGCCGTGAGCTGAAAGATCAGGTCCTGCCCATCGAACCTGAAGGCCAGCGTGTCGAAAGCGCCTGTGTCGAGCAGCTGCTTCGAGTGATCGTTCATCTCGGCATAGCTCAGCACAATGCCTTTCTTCAGCCCCGCCGCCGCCAGCAATTCTTCTTCGGAGTATTCGGGCGCACCTTTAAATTGGATGCTCTTGGGCAGAAACTTCTGGCCCACTGCCGGCAGACTCGCAAACATAAGGATTCCGCAGGCGATTCGCGCTGGCTTAAGCGGTAACATGTCGCCCAGATTAGCAAACGGACTTTCGCTGTGGAAGGGACTTCGCTATTGCTGAAATAGGAACGACACACTGCCTGCCGCTATTTGGTGCCCAGCCGATAATCCTTGTACTCCGAGCTGAACAGCGTGCGTCGCGTGGTATAGGTGCGGTCTTCGATCATCGCAAATTAAAAATGCCAAACTAAATCTACTGCGGTGCTTTCAGGCTCGAAGCGGGAATCGTGACTGTCCCCATGCGGCCGGTGGTTTCGTCCACAACCAATACACGAAGCGAACCCATTCCGCGCTTTATCTCAACATAGCGCGAAAAGGGAACCCCGCTGGTCAGCACCTTTTCGTAGGTTGAGGATTTGAGACGCAGACCGAGTATCTTGCCTTCCACCTGGGCATGCAGCCCTGTATCGTCCCGCTGAATAAAAAAGATGTCGAGCTTGTCCGTCCAGACGCTGTCCCGTTGCTGCAATCCCAGATCGGCAGCGACCATGTTGATTTTTACGTCTGCCCCCGCATTTTCGGGAGCCGCTTCCGCGGTTATTGCGATTTCGTTTACGTCGGCGGGTTGCCATATCGCCTGCTGTAGGCGGTCTTTCAGTGTTGATGGCTCCTTGGCAAAGAAATAGCTAGTACGATAGCGCAGCGTGAGCCCGCGCCGGCCCGTCAGCTTGATTTTGATCGTATGGTACTTGCCATCGGGCTGAGTCTGCGGTGAAAAACTGAGCATGTACGTTCCGTGTTCATCGGCCACAATGCCGTCAAGCTGAGCCGTGAGATCGCTCGATCGCCGGATCACGCGGCCGCCGGTTGCGGCAGCAACGTCGCGCACCGGACCCTGCACCGAGTGGATATCCTGGCTCATCTCCTCGCTGGTGCGGCCGTCGGTCATATTTCTTCCCGCGCTCACGCGGTCGTCGGTCGTATTTCTTGGCGAACGAGTAAGGCTGGCCGAGTCCGATGCGGCCTGCGTTAGCTCCACGTTGCGGTGCTGCAAGTCTGCGGAGACTGCGCCGCCTTCGATTTGCGAAACGTCGAAGGGGTAAACGGCTGCGTGCGCCTCGTTCATGGTTTCTTCCACGCCCAGCGCAAATGTTTTTTCGTCCTGCGGACCCTTTTCGATGCCGACCGTCTGATCCTGCCAGTTTGCCAGTACATTGTCGCTTGAAACCCAAACCACTTTCTTATGCCCGGGGATTGCCGCAAGATGCCGGGCCACCTGGGTGAGAATTACGAAGGAAGCGCGCGCGGGATCATCGCCCATCGTCATCAACTGCGGATCAACCGGGGTTGAACCTTCAGGCACCTCTATGTGGTTGCCGTTTACGGAATTCAGGTCGGCGACGTTGTGAACTTCGTCGAAATGTTGCCGGTTCCGGGTCTCCTCTGCCTGCGCTTCTGAGACGGATTGCGCCGACGGCATGAACTTCTGCATGCGCCCGATCAAGGAGGCGTGGTCTGCGGTCACTTCAGTCAGCACACGGAAACCGAGACCATTCATGGAGTACAACCCCACCCGCTCGCCAGGAGCAAGTGAACTGAGAAACTGCAGAATCTGGCCCCGCGCGAGGCTCATATCGTCCCAGGCGATATGACTTTCATCGATGACGAGGATTGTCGAGCCAATGTCGGCATTTGCCGAAGCGGGCGTGGGGTTTGACTCCCGATTCGAAAAAATGGGGTTCGCGGGCTCTGGCGGCGCCGATACGTGCGGATATGAAGCAGCAGGGGCATTCGCCGGCGCGCCGGCAAAGGCGAACGAACGAATATCCTTCTTCTGCCCATTGTCATAAACTTCCAGATCGCTTGCCTTCAGATCGCTGACCGGATGGCCTTTCTTGTCGTAAGCCACCAACCCCACATCAACCAGCCTCGATGTGACCTTGAGCGAAAAGCCACCTGAGTCCTTAGCCGGCCGATCGGGAAGGCTTGTCGCTTCCGCCTTGCCGGCTTCAGGAATAACCGGCTTCGCCGGTGGTGCGGAAGCGACCGGAGCGGAAGCGGACGCAGGCGGCTCTTGATTCGCGGCGGCGGCTGTCTGCTGAGCCTGGGTGTCGGGCGGCTCCGTTGCGGGCAACTCGTCGCGGGGTGGCGCCAGAAATGCTGACTGGTCAGAGAGCAGTTGCAGTGCCAGTGGGGTTCTGGGGCCAAGCTTCAGCGTTGCTGCGAAGCGGTTCAGCGCCTTATCGGTCAGCTGTTCAGTCATCTCGAGGCGGCCAATCTCCCGCGCCTCATCGAGGTCGGCGCGGTGCGAAGCATTGTTCGCGGCCAATGCCTCTTCCAACTGGGCAACACTCACCCGTTTAGCGCCCAGCGCCGGAAGGGCCAGGACCGCAACAAACCCGAACAAAATCAGCCTTCGCATCCCGTTTCACTCCGTCAGTTCTCGGCTGCGCTGCATCTAGTGACGTATCCGCTTCCTCAAAAGGCGACAGTTATGGCTTGAAATTGTTCCAAGCCAAATGAAGCTACCGGCGTACTGGAAACTCTACACAGGTCAATTGGCCCCTGACAATCAGGCTGCGATCTCCCGCGCGGAAGCCCCTCAGGGGCTGTAGCTCAAGGCCAAAGTAGCTTTGCGCTCTTCTGCTACAGTTGGGTTTGCGCGCGCATTTGACATTCATGCATCTTCGGCATCTGAACAGATGGCACGTTTCGGACTATTTCGAAAGACATCTAAGCCTGTTGGAGAGGAAGCTGTGTTCGCAGCGCTTTCGCCGTTTCGGGTTGAGCCCAGATTTGTGTCTCGTGTCTGGGGAGTTCAGGACCTGCGGCCCTGGTATAACCGCGTTGCCGACGGGGAGCCGATCGGCGAGGTGTGGCTGACCGGCGATGATTGCCTTGTCGCTAGCGGACCCAACGCCGGCAAAACGCTGAGCGTGGTCTTTCGTGAGTCACCGGCGGCTCTGCTTGGCCCGGATTTACCCGTTGCGAACTCTCCGCTTCTGATCAAAGTCATCTTCGCGCGCGAAAAGCTGAGCGTGCAGGTCCACCCCGACGATGCGCTTGCGCAAAAATACGGTCAGTCTCGGGGCAAGACTGAGTGCTGGTATGCCCTGGCAGCCGAGCCCGATGCGCAGGTGGCTGTCGGCCTTAGGCCCGGTGTCACGCTCGAGCAGATAAGAAATGAAATTCGGAACGGAACGCTCGAAGAGAGCCTCCGGCTTCTGCCCATTGCCGCAGGAGATATGGTCTTCGTCGATGCGGGAACGGTACACGCCATCTGGCCCGGATCGATCCTGCTTCAGACGCAGCAGAACAGCGACATCACCTACCGCATGTACGACTACGGGCGTCCTCGCGAGCTGCACATTGAGAAATCGATCGAGGCAACGCGCCTCGTCACGCGGGCAGGCAGGGTTGCGCCGCAGAAGCTGGCCGACAGGACAATCCTGGTTGATTCGGAATACTTTTGCGTCGAAAGGATTCCGGTCGAGGTCAGCAGGGCAAGCAGTACCCTGCGAGGGAAAGGTGAATCATTGGCAGGCCTGTCGTATCTCTTTGCGGCCGAAGGCTCCGCACGCCTCACCAGCCCAGGCTTTGGGGAACTGGAGCTGCCGCCGCGCAGTATCATCGCCGTGCCGGGCATATCTCCGATCTTTGCGATTCAGGATCTCGGCGGGCTCGACCTGATCCGCATCTCTCCGCGCTGGCCCAGCTGATCTCTTGGCTGATCTGTCAGCAGCTCTTCAACCATTCTCGTTTTCGAACCCGGATTTCTGATGGAGAATCAACCGCGCTATGAGTTTTCAATATGAATTGCCCCCTGACCTTCGCGGCGCCGTCGATGCGGCAGTCGCCGACTGGAAATCGAACGACAAGATCGCGCGCTTCTGGAACAAGGATGCTTCCCTCTGGACAAAGGACGGGGAAGAGAAGTGGATGGGCTGGATTGACATTGTCGAACGCCAGCAGAAAGACCTCGCGACGTTCAGGAAGCTCTCCGATGAGATAAAGAGCGCCGGCTTCAGATCTCTTCTGCTGCTCGGCATGGGCGGATCGAGCCTGTGCCCCGAGGTCCTTGCGGTCACCTTTGGACGGCAAGCGGGATTTCCCGCGCTCCACATCGTCGACTCGACAGATCCCGCGCAGGTAAAGGCCGCGCGGGACAAAGTTGACCTCGGCACGACCCTCGTCATTGTCGCCAGCAAATCCGGCTCAACGCTCGAGCCCAACATCCTCAAGCAGTACTTCTTCGCGGAGATGGAGAAGGCCGTTGGCGCAGACAAGGCGGGCAGTCACTTCATCGCCATCACCGACCCCGGCTCAAAGATGGAGCAGGTTGCGAAAGCCGATGGCTTCCGCCACATTTTTTATGGTGACCCGGAGATCGGCGGCCGCTACTCTGCGCTCTCGAACTTCGGCGTCATCGCCGCGACAGTCGCAGGACTCGATACGCCGAAGCTGCTCGCAGAAGCCGCAAAGGCGGTTGCGTCCGCCAAAACGGGGCTGCCGGACAATGCTGCCGTGCTACTCGGCCTGATTCTCGGCACCGCCCACAATGCGAAGCGCGACAAGATCACCATCTTCACTTCGCCGGAGATTTATGACCTCGGCGCGTGGCTCGAGCAGCTGATCGCCGAATCCACCGGCAAACTGGGAAAGGGCATCACGCCGGTTGACCGTGAAGAA